>NZ_JBHWZJ010000295.1:0-8635 GCF_042728415.1 Streptomyces sp. NPDC060198
GATCAGCGCTTCGGCCAGCTGCTGCATGGAGAGCCGCCGGTCCATCGACGTCTTCTGGATCCAGCGGAACGCGGCCGGCTCGGAGAGGCCGTAGTCGGTCTGCAGGATGCTCTTCGCGCGGTCGACCAGCTTGCGGGTCTCCAGCCGCTGGGCCAGGTCCGCGACCTCGTTCTCCAGTGCGCGCAGCTCGGCGAAGCGGGAGACCGCCATCTCGATCGCGGGCACCACGTCGCTCTTGCTGAACGGCTTCACCAGGTACGCCATCGCACCGGCGTCGCGGGCCCGCTCCACGAGGTCGCGCTGCGAGAACGCGGTGAGCATGAGGACCGGAGCGATGGACTCCTCGGAGATCTTCTCGGCGGCGGAGATTCCGTCGAGCACCGGCATCTTGACGTCCAGGATGACCAGGTCCGGACGGTGTTCCCGGGCCAGCTCGATGGCCTGCTGGCCGTCTCCGGCCTCACCGACGACCGCGTACCCCTCTTCCTCCAGCATCTCCTTGAGATCCAGACGGATGAGCGCTTCGTCCTCGGCGATGACGACGCGGGTCGTCAGCGGCGGAACGTGCGACTTGTCGTCGTCGACGGCGTCTGCGGGCTCGGGCGACTCGGGCGTGGTCACGGGGGCTCCTCGGTAAGGACAGGGGTACTGCTCCCAAGAGCCTACCTAGCTGCGGTATGGTGGATCATCAGCGGGTCGACATTAACCTTCGATTCTGCGAGCCCCGGTAGTCCAATTGGTTAGAGACAATGGATTCAAAACCCATACAGTGTCGGTTCGAGTCCGACTCGGGGTACTTTTCCTTCATTTCGAAGGCGCGCGCATATTCATGGAACGTCACCTGATCTGAGTACGGATCAATGACTTGCGCGCCCATCCCGCGTCTTCCGGCAAAGCTCGTTCCCATGTACGACCTGGGAACCCGAAAGCACGCCCTGGCACTGTTGGCACAGGGCCGCAGCCTCAACTCCGTGAGCAGGCTCACCGGCGTCTCCCGCTCCGCCATCCGCTCCTGGCAAACCCGCCTCGAACCGCTCGACCCCGCCCGCGCGGAACCCTGCCCCCGGTGTGCCCCCGCACCCACCGCGGTCGAGCCCTCCGCCGCGTACGCCTATCTGCTCGGCCTCTACCTAGGGGACGGCTGCCTCAGCGCGGCGCGACGCGAGGTGTACGCCCTGCGCATCGCATGCGCCGACGCCTGGCCGGGGCTCATCGACGCCTGTGCCGACGCCGTGCGGCAGGTCCGCCCCGCGAACAAGGTCATGCGGGTACGAGCCGCCGGATGCCAGTACGTCACCTCGTACAGCAAGCACTGGCCCTGCCTCTTCCCCCAGCACGGCCCCGGCAAGAAGCACGAGCGCCGCATCGCCCTCGAACCCTGGCAGCGCGAGATCGTCGCCGCGCACCCCTGGGAGTTCGTGCGCGGGCTGGTCCACTCGGACGGCTGCCGCGCCACGAACTGGACGATCCGGACCGTCGCCGGGGTGCGGAAGCGGTACGAGTACCCGAGGTACTGGTTCACCAACGTCTCGGACGACATCCGGCGGCTCTACACGGACACGCTGGACGCGCTCGGTGTGGAGTGGACGCACTGCGACCGGGCCGGGCGGCGGTACAACGTCTCCGTCGCCCGACGGGCGTCCGTCGCGCTCATGGACGCGCACGTCGGGCCGAAATACTGAGAGCTGCCCCCTGGGAGAGGACTACTTCGGGCTGTCGTCCTCGCCGACGTGGTGCACGCGGACGAGGTTGGTGGAGCCCGCGACGCCCGGCGGGGAGCCGGCCGTGATGACGATGACGTCGCCCTTCTCGCAGCGGCCGATCCGCAGGAGCTCCTCGTCGACCTGGGCGACCATCGCGTCGGTGGACTCGACGTGCGGGCCGAGGAAGGTCTCCACGCCCCAGGTGAGGTTGAGCTGGGCACGGGTGGCGGCGTCGGGGGTGAAGGCCAGGAGCGGAATGGGCGAGCGGTAGCGGGAGAGCCTCTTTGCGGTGTCGCCGCTCTGGGTGAACGCCACGAGGAACTTCGCGCCGAGGAAGTCGCCCATCTCGGCGGCCGCGCGGGCGACGGCACCGCCCTGGGTACGGGGCTTGCTGCGGTCGGTGAGTGGCGGGAGGCCGGCCGCGGCGAGGTCCTCCTCGGCGGCTTCGACGATGCGGGACATGGTGCGCACGGTCTCGATGGGGTGCTTTCCGACGCTGGTCTCGCCGGAGAGCATCACCGCGTCGGTTCCGTCGATGATCGCGTTGGCGACGTCGGAGGCTTCGGCCCGGGTGGGGCGGGAGTTGTCGATCATCGAGTCGAGCATCTGGGTGGCGACGATGACGGGCTTGGCGTTGCGCTTGGCCAGTTTGACGGCGCGCTTCTGGACGATCGGGACCTGCTCCAGGGGCATTTCGACGCCGAGGTCGCCGCGGGCGACCATGATGCCGTCGAACGCGGCGACGATGTCGTCGATGTTCTCGACGGCCTGAGGCTTCTCGACCTTGGCGATGACGGGGAGGCGGCGGCCTTCCTCGGTCATGACGCGGTGGACGTCGACGATGTCCTTTCCGCTGCGCACGAAGGAGAGGGCGATGACGTCGGCGCCGATGCGCAGGGCCCAGCGGAGGTCGTCGACGTCCTTCTCGGAGAGGGCGGGGACGGAGACGGCGACGCCGGGGAGGTTGAGGCCCTTGTGGTCGGAGACCACTCCCCCTTCGAGGACGGTGGTCCGCACGCGGGGGCCGTCGACCGAGGCCACCTGGAGCGCGACGCGGCCGTCGTCGACGAGGATGCGCTCGCCGGGAGTGACGTCGGCGGCGAGGCCGTCGTAGGTGGTGCCGCAGATGTTCTTGTCGCCGTCGGCGAGAGGCTCGACGGTGATGGTGAAGGTGTCTCCGCGTTCAAGGAGTACGGGGCCTTCGCGGAAACGCCCGAGGCGGATCTTCGGGCCTTGGAGGTCGGCGAGGATGCCGACGCTGCGGCCGGTCTCCTCGGAGGCTTTGCGGACGTGGTGGTACCGCTGTTCGTGCTCGGCGTGACTTCCGTGGCTGAGGTTGAAGCGGGCGACGTCCATTCCCGCTTCGACCAGGGCTTTGATCTGGTCGTACGAGTCGGTCGCGGGGCCCAGGGTGCAGACGATTTTCGCTCGGCGCATGTTTCGAGCCTAAACCTTACCTACGGGTAGGCAATTGGCCCCGCATGACCGTGCAACATCCTTTCGGTTAAGGGATGTTGACAGGTGTTGAATTGCGCGGGCGGCCGCTCCGATGAGCGTTTTCGGGGCGGCCGACAGGGCCTCCGGGAAACTCGTGGCGCCTTTCGGCAGCTGAAAAATCGACCGGATGTTCCGTCAGGGACAGCGGTTCGTGCGCAGACGGTCACCAGATCGAAATGTGAACAGGGTGTTCTGCATGCGCCGACTGCGTCAGAATCTACGCGCGTCATGAACGGGGAACGAGCCGGCCCGGCGCCGGTCGCCCACGTCGTCCGATTGAACGAGGAGTAACGAGAGATGCCGTTGAACCGCAGGACGTTTCTGGGCCGTTCGGCAGCCGCGGGTGCGGGTGTCGCACTGGCGGGCGGAGTTGTCGCGGGAGAGGCCCAGGCCGCCGCGCCGTCGAGCCACGGGCCCGGACACGGACACGGGGAGAGCCACGGGAAGCGGTACTCGTTCACCGTCATGGGGACGACGGACATGCACGGCAACGTCTTCAACTGGGACTACTTCACGGACAAGGAGTACGACGACGCCGCGCACAACGACGTCGGCCTGGCGAAGATCTCGACGCTGGTGGACCAGATCCGCAAGGAGCGGGGGCGGGGCAACACGCTGCTGATCGACGCCGGTGACACGATCCAGGGCACCCAGCTTTCGTACTACTACGCGAAGATCGACCCGATCACGGCGAAGCGCGGTCCGGTGCACCCGATGGCGCAGGCGATGAACGCGATCGGTTACGACGCCGCCGCGCTCGGAAATCACGAGTTCAACTACGGCATTCCGGTGCTGCGCAAGTTCGAGGAGCAGCTGGACTTCCCGCTGCTCGGCGCGAACGCGCTGGACGCGAAGACGTTGAAGCCGGCGTTCGCCCCCTACGTGATCAAGCGCGTGCGCACGCCGCACGGCAAGGACGTGCGCGTGGCGGTGCTGGGTCTGACGAACCCGGGGATCGCGATCTGGGACAAGGCGAACGTGAGCGGGAAGATGGTGTTCCCGGGTCTTGAGGAGCAGGCGGCCCGCTGGGTTCCGAAGCTGCGTTCGATGGGTGCGGACGTCGTGATCGTGTCGGCGCACTCGGGTACGTCGGGTACGTCCTCGTACGGTGACCAGATCCCCTACGTGGAGAACGCGGCCGGTCTGGTGGCGGAGCAGGTGCCGGGGATCGACGCGATCCTGGTGGGTCACGCGCACTCGGAGATTCCCGAGTACTTCGTGACGAACAAGGAGACGGGCAAGCAGGTCGTTCTCTCGGAGCCGGCGAAGTGGGGCCAGCGTCTGACGCTGTTCGACTTCGACCTGGTGTGGGAGAAGGGCCGCTGGACGGTCGAGAAGGTCGGCGCCCAGGTGCTGAATTCGAACACGGTGGCCGAGGACAAGAAGATCACCCGGCTCCTGAAGGACGAGCACACGAAGGTGGTGGCCTATGTGAACCAGGTCATCGGCACCTCGGTCTCGGCGATGACCACGGCGAGCGCGCCGTGGAAGGACGAGCCGATCATCGACCTGATCAACCACGTCCAGGCGGAGACGGTGAGGGCGGCTCTGGCGGGCGGGGAGTTCGCGTCGCTGCCGGTGCTGTCGCAGGCGTCGTGCTTCTCGCGTACGGCCTCGATCCCGGCGGGCAACGTCACGATCAAGGACGCGGCGGGTCTGTACCCGTTCGAGAACACGCTGGAGGCGCGGGTCATCACGGGTGCGCAGGTGAAGGACTACCTGGAGTTCTCGGCCCGGTACTACGTGCAGACGGCGGTGGGTGCCGCGGTGGACACCTCGAAGCTGACGAACGCGAACAGCACGCCGGACTACAACTACGACGCGCTGTCGGGCGTGACGTACGACATCGACATCGCGAAGCCCGCGGGTTCGCGGATCGTCGGGCTGTCGTTCGAGGGCGCGGCGATCGACCCGGCGGCGAAGTTCGTGCTGGCGGTGAACAACTACCGGGCGAGCGGCGGCGGCAACTTCCCGCACGTTCCGGGTGCGCAGCAGGTGTGGGCGAACTCGGACGAGATCCGGAACACGATCATCGCGTGGGTGACGGCGAAGGGTGAGGTCGACCCGGCGGAGTTCGCGACGGTCGGCTGGCGTCTGACGCGGGACGGCGTGCCGGTTTTCCAGTCGTGAGGGTGTCTAGTCGTGCCGGTGTTCTAGTCGTGCCGGTGTTCTAGTACTGGTTCTCCGGTACTGGCCTTCCAGGGTTTTCGGTACGTGTACGTGGGTGGGGCGGTCGCTCCGGCTTTCGGGCCGGGGTGGCCGCCCTTTCGCGTGGTGTGCCGGTGGGCGGGTCAGGTGTTCTGGCGCAGGGGGGCGGTGCGCGGGTTCTGCGGAGGGACTGCGGGGTGGGGGGTGAGGCCGAAGGTGGTGAAGGCGGTGCGGTCGGGGAGGGGGTAGGGGGTGGTGCCGGTGAGGTGGTTGAGGATGGTGGCGCTGCGGTGGGCGGCGAGGCCGAGGTCGGGGGCGCCTACGCCGTGGGTGTGGCGTTCGGCGTTCTGGACGTAGATGTTGCCGGTGATGGCGGGGTCGAGTTCCAGTCGGTGGTGGAGGTCGACGCGGGGACGGCCCGTGGTGTCGCGGCGGATGTGCGGGGCGAGGGCGGTGAGGAGGGTGTCGAGGGGGCGTTCGCGGTAGCCGGTGGCGAGGACGACGGCGTCGGTGGTGTGGCGGGTGCGGGTGCTCTGCTCGATGTGTTCGAGGTGGAGTTCGATGCGGTTTCCGGTGAGGCGGCCCGCGGTGCGTACCCGGACTCCGGGGGTGAGGGTGGCGTCGGGCCAGCCTCCGTGGAGGGTGCGTCGGTAGAGCTCGTCGTGGATGGCGGAGATGGTGTCGGTGTCGATGCCCTTGTGGAGTTGCCATTGGCGGGTGACGAGGTGGTCTCGGGTCTCTTCGGGGAGGCCGTGGAAGTAGCGGGTGTAGTCGGGCGTGAAGTGTTCGAGGCCGAGTTTGGAGTATTCCATCGGCGCGAACGCGGGGGTGCGGGCGAGCCAGTGGAGCTTTTCGTGGCCGTGGGGGCGGGCGCGCAGCAGGTCGAGGAAGATCTCGGCGCCGGATTGCCCTGAGCCGATGACGGTGATGTGTCCGGCGGTGAGGAGTTCGTCGCGGTGGTCGAGGTAGTTGCCGGAGTGGATGACGGGGAGGTCCTCGGCTGCGGCGAGGGGCTGCAGCGGGGCGGGGACGTGGGGTGCGGTGCCGATGCCGAGTGCGATGTGGCGGGTGTGGGCGCGGCCGAGGGCTTCGGCTTCGCCGTCGGGGTCGAGTTGGGTGAAGTCGACTTCGAAGAGGGCGCGTTCGGTGTTCCAGCGGACGGCGTCGACCTGGTGGCCGAAGTGGAGTCCGGGGAGTTGGTGGGTGACCCAGCGGCAGTAGGCGTCGTATTCGGCGCGTTGGATGTGGAAGCGCTCGGCGAAGTAGAAGGGGTAGAGGCGGCCCAGGGTGCGGAGGTAGTTGAGGAAGGTCCAGGGGCTGGTGGGGTCGGCGAGGGTGACGAGGTCGGCGATGAAGGGGACTTGGAGGGTGGCGCCGTCGATGAGGAGGCCGGGGTGCCAGTGGAACGCGGGGCGTTGTTCGTAGAAGGCGGTGGTCAGCGGGGCTTGGGGGTTTCGGGGTTCCTGGGGCCGGTGGACGTGGTGGGCGAGGGCGGCGAGGGAGAGGTTGAAGGGGCCGATGCCGATGCCGATGAGGTCGTGGGGCTGGTCGGTGGTGGGGGTGGGACGGTCGGTCATCGGTGGGTGGGGCCTTCCGTGAGTTCGGTGTCGGGGCGGGCGGAGTGGGCGAGGCGGGTGACGTGGGCGAGGAGGCCGGTGAGGTCGGCGGAGGTGGTGCGGGGGTTGAGGAGGGTGACTTTGAGCCAGAGCCGGCCGTCGGCGTGGGCGCGGCCGAGGACGGCCAGGCCCCGGTCGAGGAGGGTGCGGCGGAGGGTGGCGACGGTGTGGTCGTCGGCGTCGGTGGGGCGGAAGAGGACGGTGCTGATGGTGGGGGGTGCGTGGAGTTCGAGGCCCTGGGTGCGGGTGATGAGGTCGGCGAGGTGGTGGGCGGCGGCGATGGTGCGGTCGATGAGGTCGGCGAGTCCGTCGCGGCCGAGGGCTTGGAGGGTGACGGCGATTTTGAGGGCGTCGGGCCGGCGGGTGGTGCGCAGGGAGCGGCCGAGTGTGTCGGGGATGCCTGCTTCGGTGTCGTCGTCGGCGTTGAGGTAGGGGGCGAGGTGGTGGAGGGGCTGGAGGTGGTGGTGGCCGGGGACGGCGAGGATGCCGGCGGGGGCCGGCTGCCAGCCGAGTTTGTGCAGGTCGAGGGTGACGCTGTGGGCGCGGTGGATGCCGTGGATCTTGGTGCGGTGGGTGGGGCTGAGGAGGAGGGTTCCGCCGTAGGCGGCGTCGATGTGGAGTTCGGCGCCGTGGGTGTCGCAGAGGTCGGCGATGTCGGTGAGGGGGTCGATGGCTCCGGTGTCGGTGGTGCCCGCGGTGGCGGTGACGAGGTGGGGGCCGGGGGTGGTGGTGAGGGCGTGGTGGAGGGCGGTGAGGTCCATGACGCCGGTGGGGGCGGGGACGACGTGGGGTGCGGGGAGGCCGAGGAGCCAGGCGGCGCGGGCGATGCTGTGGTGGGCGTTTGCGCCGTGGAGGGTCTGTACGGGGCCGTGGCGCTCGCGGGCGAGGAGGAGGGCGAGTTGGTTGGCTTCGGTGCCGCCGGTGGTGATGACGGCGTCGGGGCGGGGGTGGTGCGGGTAGATCTCGCGCGCGAGTGTGGTGGTGAGTTCGGCTTCGAGGGTGGTGGCGGCGGGTGCCTGGTCCCAGGAGTCCATGGAGGGGTTGAGGGCCGAGGCGGCGAGGTCGGCGGCTGCGGCGAGGGCGAGGGGCGGGGTGTGGAGGTGGGCGGCGCAGTGGGGGTGTGCGGGGTCGGCCGCGCCTTCGGCGAGGGCGGTGACGAGGGTGGTCAGGGCGTGGTGGGCGCCGGTGCCTTCGTCGGGGAGCAGGGGGCCGATGGCGTGGCGGGTGCGGGTGGTGGTGGCGGTGGGGCCGCCGGCGGGGAGGGGACCGGCGCGGCGGGTGGCGCCTTCGTGGAGTGCGGCGAGGACGGTGTCGAGCAGGGGGCGGAGGTGGTCGGGGCCCGCGGTGCCGCCGGCGAGGGGTGGAGTGGTGGACATGGATGGGGGCTGCCCCTTCGGTGGTGTGGTGGCGGTGGACATGCGGGCGCCCCTTCGTTCTGTACGTCCCTTGGGCCGCTCGGTCCAACGATGCCGACCCTAAAGGGGTATGGGAGTGTGTCGCGGCGCACGCGTACGTATTCCCCATCGCTGCACGGGAGTTCGAACCAGACCGATGCGCGCGGACGGGGTGGCGGACCTACGTGGCGCACCAGCCTTTCCGCCCAACTCATCTTCTGAAACCGGGCAGTTGAGATGCCCGATACGCACCGCGCCCGGCTCCCCCCGATGGGGG
>NZ_JBHWZJ010000296.1:0-8615 GCF_042728415.1 Streptomyces sp. NPDC060198
CCCACAGGGCCCTCCGAGGCCGATTCCGCACCCTCGGGAGCCTCCGGCGCGCAGGAGCGCTCCGTGGGCGCCCCGGCCGCCGGTACGGACGCGGACGACGACGAGGCTCCGGAGGACGCCGGGGACGCATCGGGCGAGGCGGCCGGGAACGACTCCACCGACGGCGACGGCGACGGCAAGGGCGACGGCGACACGCGGCTTCGCCGTGCGGTCGCCGCCTGGGTCGGCAAGGACGACGGCACCGCCGAGGCCGGGAAGCCCGCCGAGGCCGGGAAGCCCGCCGACGACGCCGAGTCCGCAGCGCCCTCGGAGCCCACCGAGGCGGCGAAGCCCGAAGCGGCGACCGCCGGTGCCCAGGTGCCCCGTACCCGTGAGGAGGCCACGCCCTCCGAACCGGCGTCGGCGGCCACGGGATCCGGCGCTCCCGGCGCGGCCGGAGAGCCCGCCGACGCGGCGGCCGAGGCCGAGGCCGACAGCGACGCGGAGGGCGCGGACAGCACCGGTGTCGACCAGCCCACCGCCGTGTTCCAGTCGGTCCGCCCCCGGATCGACCAGCCGACCACCGCGCTGAAGATCCCCAAGCGCGCGGCCCTCGCGAAGCAGGACCCCGAGGAAGAGCCGAAGCGGGAGACCGGAACGGACTCCGGGTCGAAGTCCGGGTCTAAGTCCGAGCCGAAGTCCGGGTCTAAGTCCGAGCCGAAGTCGGAGCCGAAGTCCGAGAGTGCCTCGGAGCGCACCAGCACCTTCGTGCCGCTGCGCTCGGACGACGTACGGGCGCCCGCGCCGCGTCGGCCCGATCCGCAGGGCCCGGTCGTCGGTCCCACGGTCACGCCGGCACTCGGTACGCCCACCGAGGGCGAGCCCGACCGGACCCGGTCGCTGCCGCTGCCTCCGAAGCCGCCGCTGGACCTGCTCGCCGAGCTGACGAACACCCCGCCGCCGCGGGAGACGCCGGTGCGTACGGCGGTCCGGCGGGTCAAGATCTGGACGCCGCTCGTCGTCCTGTTGCTGATCGTCTTTGCAGTCGTACAGATTTTCAGGCCGCTGCCGGATCCCACGCTCGCGGTCACGACGACGCCGACGTTCACGTTCGACGGGGCCACCCCCGACCTATCGTGGCCGGACCAGGGCCAGGGGTACATGGCGGCGACCGGCCTGGGCAAGGTCGGCTCGTTCGGGAAGCAGAAGCCGGTGCCGATCGCGAGTGTGGCGAAGGCCATGACCGCGTACATCGTGCTCCGGGACCACCCGATGAAGAAGGGTGAGGACGGGGCGTCGATCAAGGTCGACGCCAAGGGCGAGTCGGACGGCAAGCTCTCCTCCGAGGGCGAGTCCACCCTGGACACCGTCAAGGAGGGGAACGTGCTGACCCAGCGCGACGCCCTCTCCGCGATCATGATCCCTTCGGCCAACAACATCGCGCGGCTGCTGGCCCGGTGGGACGCGGGCTCGGAGGTGGCGTTCGTCGAGAAGATGAACGCCACCGCGAAGGAGCTCGGGATGACGAACACCACGTACACCGACCCCTCCGGCCTCAACGCCACCACCGTGAGCACCGCCGAGGACCTGGTGAAGCTCGGCGAGAAGCTGGTCGAGATCCCGGCGCTGATGGAGATCACCGTGCTGCCGAGCTGGACCGACCCCACCGGCAAGCTCTGGCCCAACTACAACCGCCTGGTCCCCTTCGACGGGGCACTCGGCATCAAGACCGGTTCGACCACGAAGGCGGGCGGCAACCTGCTCTTCGCGGCCCACAAGATGATCGACGGGACCGATCAGCTGATCGTCGGCGCGATCCTCGGCCAGTACGACAGCCAGTCGATCATCGACGAGGTCAACCGGGTCAGCAAGACGGTCATGCTGGCCACCGAGGACGCCCTCAAGGGCGCCACGATCGTGAAGAAGGGCCAGGTCGTCGGGGTCGTCGACGACGGTCTCGGCACCACCACCCAGGTCGTCGCCACCAAGGACGTCAAGGCGGTCGGCTGGGGCGGGCTCACGGTGAAACTGGAACTCACCGATGACGGCAAGGCCGTCCCGCACGAGGCGGCGGCCGGAACCCGGGTCGGCACGCTGACGGTCGGCGAGGGCAGCAGCCAGGTCAAGGTGCCGGTCGCCCTGGCCCAGGACCTGAGCGAGCCCGGTATCGGGGCCAAGCTTTCCCGGATCGGCTGACGGCCGGTCCGGCCTGCGGGAAGAGGGGCGGAGGGCACCGGTCCGGTACCCCCCGTCCCTCTTCTGTCCGCTTGGTACGTGTTAGCGTCCCGGATCAGACCGAACAGACGAACAGACCGAGCAGCCGGAAGACCGAGCAGCCGGAAGGCCGAGCAGCCAAACAGGCCGAGCGGGCCGGACGACTGGAGCGGCGGGCGGGCGCGGGGCGCGTCCCGCAGGGCGCGCGGTCGTCGGAGACGCACCGGGCCGGCGGATGACGGGGAGAGCCGTAGTGACCACCGCGGAGCCGAGACCCGGCCGCGAGGCGGACAGTGAGAGAGACCGGAAGCCGGGGGAGACCGACAGCCCCGGGACCGGTGGCCCGGCGGGTTCCGCGGAGCTCGTCACGTCGGCGGAACCCGTGGCGCCGGCCTCCGCCGTGCCGGCTGATCCCGTAGGACCGGCGGACCTTCTGCCGGCCCAGCGCACCCCGGGCGCGACGGACCCAGAACCCGAGTCGCACCCGGACGCCGCCGGCCGCCGGGACGGCGCGGACCGCGCGGGCCGTGGACACCAGGCCGAACGGGAGCACCCGGAGGCGGCCCCGGGCACGCTGCTGGGCCGGCTGACGCGCCACCCCGTCACGATCGCGACGGCCGCCGCGGCCGTCACCCACGTCCTCTGGTTCTTCTTCTTCGCCAACAGCGGCGGAGACATCGCGGCGCAGGACGCCTGGGCCGAGTTCGTCGGCCAGCACCCCGGCACCGCGTACAACCTCGCCTGGTACGGGGGCATGCACCCCGTCTCGTACAGCGTGGTCTCGCCGTATCTGATGTCCCTCATCGGCGTCCGCTCGACGATGATGCTCGCGGGCACCGTCTCGGCCGGGCTGACCGCGCTGATCCTGGTGCGGGTCAAGGCCGTGCGGAACCCGCTCGTCTGCTCGCTCGCCGGGGTCTTCGCGTACCTGTGCAACGCACTGTCGGGTCGGGTGACGTTCGGGCTCGGCATGATGTTCGCGGTCGGGGCCGTCGCCGCCGTCTTCTGCTGGCCGTACCGCTGGCGGTACCGGCGCTGGGCGAAGGCGGCCGTCGCCGCCCCGCTCGCCGGGCTCGCCACCGCCTCCAGCCCGGTCGCCGGGCTCTTCCTGGGTGTGGTGGCCGCCGCGCTCTTCCTGCACAAGCGGCGCCCCGGCGCGTACGCCATCGGGCTGCCGCCGGTGGCGGTGGTCGGGCTCTCCTCGTGGCTGTTCCCGTTCTCCGGCACCCAGCCGATGTCGGTGGGGACGCTGTCGCTTCCGTTCGTCTTCGCGGTGTTCGTGTTCGTGCTCGTCCCCCGCGACTGGAAGACGGTCCGCACCGCGTCCGCCGTCTACGGCCTGGGCACGCTCGCCACGTACTTCGTGGACTCCCAGATCGGCTCCAACATCACGCGCATGGCGATGCTCTTCGCCGGTGTCGTGCTGCTGGCCGCGCTGCCGTTCACCGCGTCGCGCACCCGCCGCTGGTACGCCCTGGTGATCGCCATCGCCGGCCTCAACTTCTGGATCGGCTTCAAGAGCGTCGCCGACATCGTCCGTACCGCGCCCACCGCTTCCTGGGCGCGTGAGCTGGCGCCGCTGGTCAACGAGCTCCAGGTCGTCGACGCGACCAGGGGCCGGATCGAGGTCGTCCCCGCGAGCAGCCACCGTGAGGCCTCGGCGCTGGCGCCGTACGTCAACCTCGCCCGGGGCTGGAACCGCCAGGCCGACATGAAGCGCAACCCGCTCTTCTACGACGACACCCTCGACGCGGCCAACTACCGCGAGTGGCTCGACCGCTGGGCCGTCCATTACGTCGTGCTGCCCAAGGGCGACCCGGACAGCGGGGCCGCCCAGGAAGCCGCTCTGGTCGGCGCGGGCCTGCCGTACCTGAAACCGATCTGGGCCGACGCCAACTGGAAGCTGTACCGGGTCGAGGACCCGACGCCGCTCGCCGACCCGCCCGCCACCGTCCTGAACTTCGAGGCCGACGAGATCACGATCCGGGTCCCGGAGGCGGGCCGTGTCCTCATCCGGGTGCCCTACACCCGCTGGCTCTCCCTCGTGGACGAGGAGGGCAACGGCCTGGACCGCCCCCAGGAGACGGCGGAGTCCAAGGCGCGCACCGAGGAGGACGGCGACGCTCCGAAGACCTTCGACAACGTCAACGGGTGCCTCCTCCAGGTCGACGAGGAGACCCACGGGGACCAGTGGACCGAACTGGTCGCGCCGAAGGCGGGCGTCTACAAGCTGGCCGCGCCGTACCGTTTCAGCCCCGGTACCCCTTGCCCGGAGGAACTGCGCTGACGCGCGGGTCCTCCGGGCCCCGCGCCGCGGGCTCCACCGCCTGGGGCCGTACGAAGGCCTGGTCGCGGGCGGTCTCCAGGGCCGCCGTGGGACCGGCCGCCCGGAGCACCACGTCCAGCGCCCGCTCCGGGTCGGCGGCGTAGCAGCCGCTCGCCCAGGCGGCGTTCGCCTCGATCACGCTCCAGTCCCCGTCCGCGTCCTGCCCGACGTCCACGACGATCGCGGACGGCAGCGAGTCCGAGGCGGCGGCCAGCAGATCCGCGCCGAAGGCGAGGGCGTCCGGCGACGGCTCCGCGAGCAGGAGACGGCCGCGCTCGGCGTACCGGCTCGCGGTGTGCACGGCCCCGTCCAGGACGTACAGCCGGTACTCGCAGACGTACGACACCACCTCGCTCACCAGCACCGGCGTCTCCGGCTCGACCGCGTCCGGGCCGGGCAGCCGGGAACCGTCCGTGTACACGAGGGCCGGGATGCTCTTGTCGTTGGGCGACTTCACGAACACCGGCCTGCGCAGCCCGTACGCCTCCCGGATCGGCATCGCCCGGATCTCCCGCCGTGTGAAGCCGATCGGCAGCCTCGCCAGCCAGTCGGCCGGGGCCTCCAGCAGGGCGATCCCGAGCACCGGCGCCACCGCGTCGGCGAAGCCGGGCCCGGCGTGCAGATACGCACGGCCGTACGCCGTCTCCCGCAGCGCCTCCGGTATCCGCGCACCGCCCGGCTCCACCGCCCGCAGCCCGCGCCCCACCGCCGCGGCGGCCAGCGCCCGCGCGGAAGCGGTGAGCCGGGGCGGCAGCAGGAGGACGGGGCGTCGGCCGTCGCGGTCGGGGCGCTCTCTTCGCTCGTTCATGTGCACGAGGGTCCGGCACGTCGGGCCCCGGGCCCAACAGTTTTCCGGAGCCGCTTCCGGACGCCCCCGCCGCTGCGGGTTTCCGCAGGTGGCACGGGGTACGGGCGCCTGCCGGGGCGCGGCGCGGAATAGGGTTGCGGCGGCACCGCTCAGCCGATTCGATCGGCTCATGCTCTCCGACGAAGATCTTGTACGGGCCCTGGTCGCCGCGCAGTTCCCGCAGTGGGCCGGGCTCCCCGTCCACCGGACCGGCGACCACGGCACGGTGAACGCCGTCTACCGGCTCGGGGGAGCGATGGCGGTACGGCTCCCGCTCGCCGAGGGAGGCGCGCGGGACGTGGAGAAGGAGCAGCACTGGCTGCCCCGCCTCGCCGCCCACCTCCCGGTCCCGGTCCCCGCCCCGCTCGCCGAGGGCGGACCGGGCGAGGGGTACCCATGGTCCTGGTCGGTGTGCCGCTGGCTCGAAGGGGAGCCGCTGACGGGGTGGTCGGGCACGGAGGCCGGTGAACAAGCGGGCGAAGACGCGGACTCGCTCCCGGACCCGAGTGAACTGGCGTCAGAACTGGCTCAGTTCATTACTGCTCTGCGCCGAGTGGACCGGTCCGGCGCCCCGCCCGCATATCGCGGCGAACCGCTCGCCGGCCGGGACGCCGCCACCCGCCGGACGATCGAGGCCCTCCGCGAGGTTCTGGGCGATGAGGGCAGCGAGGGCGCTCTCGCCGTGTGGGAGGCGGCGGTGTCGGCCCCCGCGCCGGACGGGCCGGGAGTCTGGTCCCACGGGGACCTCCAGCCAGGCAACATCCTCATCAAGGAGGGCCGCCTCGGCGCCGTCATCGACTTCGGCTGCATGGGCCTCGCCGATCCGGCGCTCGACCTGATGGCCGCCTGGTACCTGCTCCCCGCCGCCGCCCGCCCCCGATTCCGTACCGAGTCGGGCGCCGACGCGGCGACTTGGCGCCGGGCCCGGGGCTGGGCCCTCTCCGTCGCCCTCCCCGAACTCGACCACTACCGCACGACGAACCCGGTGATGGCGGGCAACGCCCGCCGTGTACTCGGTGAGTTGCTGGCTGAGGAGTCGAAGTAGCCAGTGCTCCGGCCCGGCAGCGACGGGAGACGACGGCGAACTCCGTCGATCAAGCGTTCCGGACGTTCGGGGACGAACGCTCGATCACGGGTGTTCCCATCTCGCCATTCTCCGCGCCGGATGCCGGATGCCGGATGCCGGACACATGGGCCGGGGGTGAGTCACCCGCCGGCCCGGCGCCGGTCCGCGCCGGTCATCGCGACGATCCGGGTGTCCTCGGAGAGCCGCGACACGATCCGCTCGCCGAGGGCGGTGGTGAGGTCGGGGTCGGTGGGGCGGCCCTGTTCGTCCAGGGGTGAGCGGACGGGCAGGTTACTGGTGCAGAGGCTGGGGCGGCAGGCGTTGTACCGCTCGTTGACCAGCCGGTACGTCACCTACTCCGTCCACTCGCTGGCCTTCGCTGACCCGAGGTCGTCCAGAAGCAGCAGTGGGACCCGGCAGAGACGGCGCGGTTCCTCCTCGGTGCCCCGCTCCGAACCCTTCGGGCGCAGGCGGCCGTACAGGTCGGCGGCGGTGATCGAGATGACCTCGTACGTACGCGGGCCCGCTTCGGCGATGCGGCGGAGCGCGCCGTACGCCTCGTACGTCTTGCCGGTCCAGGTCGTACCGGTGAGGAGCAGCGAACCGGCGGACTCCGGGTCGGCGGCTACGGCGTCCGCCGCCGGACGGTGGGGAGGGTGGCGTCGGCCCGTCGGTAGCGGGGCGGCGTCGAGGTCTGCCAGCGCCCGGCGGAAGTCCTCGTGCCAGGCGAGCATCTGCGCACCGAAACCCATCACGAGCAGGACGGGCGGGTCCCCGGGATCACCGAGCGCTCGTACGCGATGGAGACTTCGGAGGACACGGCAACGATCGGCATACCCGGGATCCTGCCATGTCCGATGGTGGCGCGCACTCGAAGATCAGCCGTGTGACCTGCGCTTTTCTGTTGATCCAGCCGCGATCCGCCGGACCGGACCAGCCGGCCTCCCGGAAACCGGTGGAGCACCTTTCGCGCCCGGGGCACAATCCGCGGGTACAGGGGCCGGTCCGTGTCCGAGGGGGACTCGTTTGCACGTGTTCGTGTGTGCCGGGTGCGGCACGGAGCTGACGGCACCGATGACTCCGGTGGCCCTCCCCGTGCACACCCACCACGGGGGATGGGAGCAACTCCACCCTCCGTTGATGGAGTCCGGGACGTTCGCCGTCGATCCGCGGCCCACCGGACCGCCTTGGAGGCCGTGGGACGAGGTCGGGGAGGAGGCGGCCGCCCAGCAGGGCGTCTACGCACCGGTGTACGGGGTCTCCTTCGGTGCGCGGAACCGGATCGTCATCGCTCCCGGCGATTCCCGCTCCATGGCCCTGATCCTGGAGAAGTGCGAGGGCTACTGCCGGGGGGTGGACGGACGCGACGGTCCCAATCTGGCGTGCGAAGGGTGCGGGAGGGCCGTGGCGACGCGGGTGGACGACTGCGGATCGTGGCAGACGGTGTGGCTGGAGCCCGACGCCGTCGTACGCGGCCCCTCGGGGCTCCCGTCCGGGCCGCCTCCCGATTGGGACGACCTGGGGCGCGCCGATCACCGCGTCGTGCCCGTCGAGCCCGACGGGAACTGGAGCCGTCGCTGGGAGGCAGCGGTCGGGGTCGCCCTCGCGCACCTCGTGGCGGTCACCGGCGGCGACCCGGTGTCCCTCCCCGCCGGCCCCCTCGCCGAGCTGCTCGGCCACGCCGTCGGCCAGTACCTCCCGGCGGGGCCCGGGCCCCGCTCCTTGGGGCTGGCGGGCCCGGGAGTCCGTACGCCCCGGCCCCGCCCCGACGTACTCCTCGTGCCCCGTCACCCACTCACGGGTGACCCCTGGCGTCCGCCCGGCGACGGGGGCGCCGTGGTGCCGCTCGACAGCGGGGTCTGGGCGTACCTCGCGCGACCGGGCGAGACCTCCCCGATGCCCGCCACCGGAGCTCTCCCGGAGGGCGTGCTGCGCGACGACTACCCGTTGCCGCAGCGCCCGTGGCGTCTGCTGGAGGCGCACCGCCGAGCCTTCGAGGACACCTTGGCCGGACTGCCCGCCGCACGTGCCCCGTGGAAGCGCGGCCGCGAGCCACGTGACCCGTAAGGGCAGTGACTGCCTTGGACCTTGAGGTTGTTGACCGGATCGCGCGCCCGCCGGCCTGGCCGTGCGAGCGTTCGCGCCCGGGGCAACGACGAAGGGCCGGGCCGGGACGTGCGCCC
>NZ_JBHWZJ010000297.1:0-8590 GCF_042728415.1 Streptomyces sp. NPDC060198
GCACGGGGCTTCGGATGGAGCGGAGGCGGAGGGATTTGAACCCTCGATGGGTTTTAAAACCCAAACCGCATTAGCAGTGCGGCGCCATAGACCGGACTAGGCGACGCCTCCAGCACACCTTCGCGCAAGCGCGAGTGGTGCGTGCAGATGATGACACAGTCGGGTGCGGTGTCACCAATCGCGGCCCACGGTACTAGGCAGGTGGGCGCCAGGGCAAAGGACATTCGCCCTCGATTCGACGAAGTCCGGCGGTTGCGCGTTCCGGGCCGGCCCTCCCCGCCCGTACGCCCCGCGTGCGCCCCGGCTTGCTCCGTGCGGCCCCTCCGGATCGCGCAACGCCGGAGCGGGAGGGACGTTAGGGACACCAGGACAGGGACGACGTGATCCAGGGACACGAGATGGGTCAGCCGTTGCCCGCCGCCGTCTCCACGCACCCGTGCCCCAGGACCAGGAGTCCCGCAATGCTGCGCCGTCTCGCCCTCACCGCCGTCGTCTCGCTCGCCGCGCTGTCCACCGCCGCCCCCCTCGCCACGGCCGTGGGGCCGCTGCCCGTGCCCATCGAGGGGACGGGGCCGGTCCCGGTGTCCGAACAGTCCGGGCCCGTCGTCCAGTCCGGGCCCGCCGGCTCCCCGTACAGCGGGATGCTCCGCCCCGCGCGCAAGGGCGCCGGGCCGGCCGAGGCGCGTGGTCCCCGTGACACGAACGCCCCCGCCCTCCCCGGCCGCAGCAACCGGCCCGGGGACATCGACGAGCCCACCACCCTCCCGGCGCCCGTCACCCTTCCCGCACCCACCACCGGTGGAACCGGGGGAGACACCGGAGCCGCGGCGGACGCGGCCACCCGGCTCACCGTGACGGTCCAGGACACCGGGAACACCGACTCCGGCAAGGCGGGCGCCGCCGCCGGCCCCGTCCGTGACGGGTCGTACGAGCTGACGTGCGCGCCCGCCGCCGACACCCGGTCGGGCACGCGGGGCGGGGGCGACCACCCAAAGGCGCAGGCTGCCTGCGACCGGCTCGCGGAGGCCGAGGGGGCGGGCGAGGACCTGTTCCGGCCGGTGGACGAGGACGCGATGTGCACCCAGATGTACGGCGGTCCGGCCACCGCACGGATCACCGGGACCTGGCGCGGCCGTCCGGTCGACACGACCGTGAACCGCAAGAACGGCTGCGAGATCGCCCGCTGGAACGCCCTGAGCCCGCTGCTCCCGGCCACCGGCCGGTAACCGGGCCGAAGGACCGGCCCGGGCCCGAGTGGGAGCCCTCCCGCACGCACAGCGGACGCACACCGGAAGCACATTCGGGTCCCGCGCGCCCGGCCAGTAGGCCGAATGGGCCTTTTCCCAGGCCTTCTCGCGACCCCTGAGCCCTCTCGCGGGCTCCAGGCGTACGGCTCCGCCCGAACCCCCGGAGCCGTACGCACGGGGCGTGTTGGGGCATTCGGGGGCCCGGGGTGTGCACCGGTTGCGCGGAAGCTCGACGAGAGCTCCTCCTCATCCACCGTTCCTGCCCGCTCCGGTGCCCGTAGACTCCTCCCGTGACAGCCTGTGGCCCGAGGGGCAAGATGGAGGCCCGGGCCGGCAAGGTGCGGTAAACAGGGAGGAAGCGCGTCGTGAGCAGCAGGCCATCCCGAGGCACTGCTCGCCTCGCAGCCATACTCGACGCCCTCCCTGACGGGCTGCTGCTCGTCAATGCCAACGGCACGGTCGTCAACGCCAACACCATCGCGCTCGAAATGTTCGAGGCGCCCGGTACCGGGCTGGTGGGACGCGGACTCCTGGATCTGCTCGCCGAGTTCGACTCGCGGCTGATCCCCGGGTCGATGCGCCGCCCGGACTCGGCGGACTCCCGGGGCAGGACCAAGCCGACGCGGATGATCGCGCGCCGGACGGACGGCCAGGAGTTCCCGGTCGAGGTCACCAGTGCGAGCCTCGACAGCGGACAGGCCGCCTACAACGACTTCCCGACCTCCTCCTTCACCGGTGACGAGCTGCTGATGCTCGTCGTCCGGGACCTCTCGGGCACCGTCGACACCGAGGCCGAGCTGGCCCGTTCGCAGCGGCAGACCGAGATGATCCTGCGGGCCGCGTCCGAGGGCGTGGTCGGTACGGACACGGACGGCAGGGTCGTCCTGGTCAACCCGGCCGCCGCGCAGATCCTCGGTTTCCGCGCCAGCGACCTGGGCGGCAAGGAGCTGCACCCGCTGATCCTGCACTCGCGTGCGGAGGGTGAGCCGTTCCCGTACGAGGAGTCCCCGCTCGCCGACACCCTGCGCTCCGGGCGCAAGCACCGGGTGCGCGGGCAGGTGCTCTGGTCCAAGAGCGGTGCGCGGGTTCCGGTGGACCTGACGACCGCTCCGGTCCGGGACGGCGACCAGCTGGTCGGCGCGGTGATGACCTTCACCGACCGCAGGCCGTACGAGGAGCTGACCGAGCAGCACACGACCGAGGTCGCGGAGCTGACCGAGCAGCACGCGGCCGAGATCGCCGCCCTGACCGAGAAGCACACCGCCGAGGTCGCGGAGCTGACCGAGAGCCACACCGCGGCGGTCACGGAACTCACCGAGAACCACACCACCGAGGTCTCCGGCCTCACCGAGAGCCACGCCTCCGAGATCGCCGACCGCACCGAGCGATACGCCTCCGAGCTGGAGGAGCAGGCCGACCACATCGCACTGCTCGGGGCCCAGCACGCGCAGCTGACGGCCGTTCTGGGCGAGTCGCTGCGCGGGCCGCTGGAGGAGTTGCGGGGCGAACTCGCCACGCTCGCCTCCGACCCGGCCGGCCAGCTCTGGCCCGAGGCGAACCAGATCCTGCACCACCTGGCCGCCGGGTACGCCCGGATGACCACGCTGGTCGACAACGTCCTGGGCTACCAGCGCCTGGACTTCGGAACCGAGGCACTCGACAAGGCTCCCGCGCCGATCGACGCCGTCGTGACGGCGGGCATCGACGGTGCGGTCGAGCTGATCGGTCCGGGTCGCGCACAGTTCGCGGTGCACGCTCCGCCGATCGAGGCCGAGGTGGACGCCCGCAGGCTGGCGACCGCCCTGGCCCACCTGGTCGCGGACGTGGCCGGTATCGACTCCACCGGCAAGACCCGGATCGCCCCCGGCGGCGGCTACCTCGACTCGACCGTCGTGGTGGCCGCGGCGCAGCGCGGGGACGTCGTACGGATCGAGGTGCGTGGCCCGTTCGCCGGTGGTGACCCGGTGCACACGCCGATCGTGCGCGGGATCGTGCGGGCGCACGGCGGGGTGCTCCAGACCCACGAGATGCCCGGCATGGCGGGCAGCGCGTACGTGCTCGAAGTGCCGCTGGGCTCGGGCTCCGGCACGGTCCAGCAGCAGCCGCAGCACCCTCGGCGGACTCCGGCCGAGGTGCCGGAGCAGGCCACGCAGCAGCAGGAGGTCGCGGCCTTCGAGGCCGTCGGCGCTCCCGCCGTCGTCAGCGGCGGCCGACGCAGGGCCCGCCGGGCGTCGACGGACGCGTTCCTCGAAAGCGCGCTGAGCCCGGAGGGGCCGGAGAGCCTCGCGGGCGCCGAAGGCGCGGTGCCGGCGGGGTCCGCCGACGTGGGTGTCCCGGTGGGTGCCTCCGACGGCGCCGGCGACTCGGGTGCGACCGGGCGGCGCCGGGCACGGCGGGGTCCGGCAGCGGTGGAGGACCAGGCGCAGGAGGCACTGGCGCCCCGGCCGAGCGAGGGTTCCGGCCGCAGGCGCGGCCGTCCCAGCCCTGCGGAGACCGCCCCGGTTCCGGCGCAGGCCGGTCCCGCTCAGCAGGCCGCACCCGATCCCCTGCCTGCAACCGGCCCTCAGCCGGCGCCCTCTCAGCAGGCCGTGCCCGTCCCTGCGCAGGCCGGTCCTGCTCAGCGGCTCCCGGCCGCGCAGGCGCGTCCGCGCGGTGCCGGGCAGGCTCTGGCACTCCCGGCGGCCGGCAACGCGCCGTCGGAGGGTTCCGTCGTGACGGCGGCCGAGGGCGCCCAGGGAGCGGGCCGTCCGCAGCGCGGGCAGACCGTGCCCCCGCAGGGCGTCCCGGCGGCCCCGCAGGCACCCGGCCCGCAGCAGGGCCCGGGCCGGCAGGGGCAGCCGGTGCGTCCGGAGGACGCGGGCCGTCCGGCACTGCCCGTGCGGTCGCCCGTGGTGCACGACGAGGGTGTTCCCCAGCCCGAGGCGCTCGCACCGGAGCTCCAGCCCGCGGGCCGTCGCGCCCGGCGCGCGCTGGCCGCCGCGCAGGAACGGCTGGCCGCGGAGAACGCGGGGCCGCGTACCCCGTTCGCGCTGGGGCCCGCCGACGCTGACCGGCCCGGACCCGACGCGGTACCGGACCGGCACGACGCCACCGCCATGGGCCCGGACGACGACCACACGCCTCCGCAGCCGCACCCCGTCCCCGCCTCCCCGTCCGGACGCCGGCGGGCTCGTCCCGCCGAGACCGCAGGTTCGCCGGAGAGCTGGTCGCTGGTGGACTCGACCGACCGGGTCGGCGGCCCGGACCGCGGCTCCGCGGACGACGACGTCCAGGACGGCGACGAGGCGCCCGAGCCCGCCCTCGCGTACGCCGCACGCGTCCGGAACGACGCCGTCGCCGGCGACGGTTCCGCGCAGTCGGCTCAGGCCCCCGCCGCCGTCCCGCTGCCGCCCGCCGCCGTACCGGCAGCCGCGCCCGGGGCGCCGCCGGTGCCCGCGTCGCCCGCCGCTCCCGGGCCGGTGTCCGGCGACGCCGGGCCCACCGCCCACGCGACCGGCAACACCTTCGTGCCGCCCGGCGCCGTGCCCGCGGCCCGCAGGCAGCCGCTGCCCGCCGAGACGCCGATGCCCGGGGGCTCGGACACCCAGGGACGGGCCTTCAGCGTGCGGACGCTCGGTCAGGGCGTGCCGCTCGTCCAGCACCTGGGCCACCAGCAGAACCAGACGCTGGGCACGTCCGGCCGGCGCCGCAAGCTGTCGGCGCCCCCGGGAGCCGACGCTCCGGCCCCCGCGGCCCTTCCGCAGGCACCGGCCGCCCCGCAGCCCGCGCGGCCCGGTTCCGCGACGCCCTCGGCCACGGCCTCGGGACAGCTCATGACGCCGGTCTCCGAGGGGCGTTCGTACGCCATAGGAGCACCGGACGAGGGCGCCGAGGGCCCGGAGCCGCTGGACGGTCCGGGCGGTGCGGTGGAGATCGCCAACCGTCCGCAGCCGCGGCCGGTCGACGACGAGCTGCCCCCGGAGCCGCTGGACAACCCCCGGCGGCTGCTGGTCTGGCCCGCTCCCGACGTGTCGACCCAAGCGGCGCTCAGCGACCGGGGCTACCGGCCGGTGATCGTGCACTCGCGCGAGGAGGTGGACGCGCAGATCGCCGCGTTCCCCGCCGCGCTGTTCGTGGACCCGCTGACCGGGCCCATCACGCGTACCGCCCTCCAGTCGCTGCGCCAGGCGGCGGTGGCGGCCGAGGTGCCGGTGCTGGTCACGGCCGGCCTGGGGCAGGCGAGCCGGGACGCGGCGTACGGCGCCGACCCCGCCGTCCTCCTCAAGGCGCTCGCCCCGCGCGACAGCGAGCAGCACCCGCCCCGGGTCCTCGTCATCGAGGAGCGGGAGGAGATCGCAGAGGCCCTCGCGCAGACCCTGGAGCGGCGGGGCATGCAGGCCGTCCGGGCGTCGACGGACAGCGAGGCGGTCGACCTGGCCGCGCGGACGCGGCCGAACCTGGTGGTGATGGACCTGATGCAGGTACGCCGCCGCCGGGCCGGGATCATCGACTGGCTACGGGCCAACGGGCGCCTGAACCACACCCCGCTGGTCGTCTACACCTCGGCCGGACTGGACGGACCCGAACTCTCGCTGCTCGCTTCCGGCGAGACCGCGCTCTTCCTGGCCGAACGCTCCACCAGCGACGAGGTGCAGACCCGGATCGTCGATCTGCTGGCGAAGATAGGGACCAACTGAGCGTGTGACGAAGGGCGGTACGGATCTCCGTACCGCCCTTCGCCGTACCGGCCGCGCGTCAGACGACCGTGACGTCCAGTTCGCCGTCCGCGTGGCGCTTGCGGATCACCTTCTTGTCGAACTTCCCGACGCTCGTCTTCGGCACGGCCTCGATGACCGTCCAGCGCTCCGGGAGCTGCCACTTGGCGACGCCGGACTCGGCGAGGAAGGTCTTGAGGCTCTCGAAGCCGACCGCGGCGCCCTCCTTGAGGACGACCGTGGCCAGCGGGCGCTCGCCCCACCTGTCGTCGGGCACGGCGACGACGGCGGCCTCGGCCACGTCCGGGTGGGCCATGATCGCGTTCTCCAGCTCCACGCTGGAGATCCACTCGCCGCCGGACTTGATGACGTCCTTGGCCCGGTCGGTCAGGGTGAGGAAGCCGTCGGGGCTGATGACGCCGACGTCGCCGGTCTTCAGCCAGCCGTCCTGGCTGAACTTGTCCTCGGGGCGGAGGTGTTCGCCGTCCACACCGCCGTAGTACGCGCCGGCGATCCAGGGGCCCCGGACCTCCAGCTCACCGGCCGACTCGTTGTCCCAGGGCAGGTGCTCGCCGCCCGGGCCGACCAGCCGTCCCTCGACACCGGCGGGGAAGCGGCCCTGGGTGACGCGGTACGGCCACTCCTCCTCGGCGCTCAGACCCGCGGGCGGGTTGGCCATGGTGCCGAGCGGAGAGGTCTCCGTCATGCCCCAGGCGTGGCAGAGGCGGACGCCCAGCTTGTCGTACGCCTCCATCAGCGAGGGCGGGCAGGCGGCGCCGCCGATGGTCACGCGGGCCATCGAGGTGAGGTCGCGCGGCCGCGCGGTGACCTCCGCGAGCAGGCCCTGCCAGATGGTGGGCACGGCGGCCGCGTGGGTCGGGCGCTCCTTCTCGATCATCTCGGCGAGCGGGGCCGGCTGGAGGAAACGGTCCGGCATCAACATGTTCACACCGGACATGAAGGCCGCATGGGGCAATCCCCATGAATTCACATGGAATTGCGGGACCACGACCAGGGTGGTGTCGGCATCCGTCAGCCCCATCGACTCGGTCGCGTTGACCTGCATCGAGTGCAGGTAGATCGAACGGTGCGAGTACACGACGCCCTTGGGGTCGCCCGTGGTGCCGGAGGTGTAGCACATGGCGGCGGCCTGGCGTTCGTCGATCTCGGGCCAGTCGAAGGTGTCCGGGCGGTCGGCGAGGAGCTCCTCGTAGTCGTGCACGCGCGGTGCGGCCCCGTCGAGCAGGGACAGATCGCCGGGACCGGCGACGACCACGTGTTCCACGGACGGCATCCGGTGCAGCAGTGGCGCGAGGAGGGGCAGCACCGAGCCGTTGACGATCACCACCTTGTCGTCCGCGTGGTTGACGACCCAGACGAGCTGCTCGGCGGGCAGCCGCAGGTTGAGGGTGTGGAGCACGGCCCCCATGGCCGGAATGGCCAGGTATGCCTCGACATGCTCAGAGTTGTTCCACATGAGAGTCGCCACGCGCTGGTCGCCGTCGATGCCCAGTCCGTCGCGGAGGGCGCGGGCGAGCCGGATCGCGCGGGCGCCGATCTCCGCGAAGCTGCGGCGGTGCGGCTCGGGCTCGCCGGTCCAGGTCGTGACCTGCGACTTCCCGTGGATCGTCATCCCATGGGTCAGGATGCGGGTGACAGTCAGCGGTACGTCCTGCATGGTGCTCAGCACGGCGTCCTCCCGGAGGCGCTACGCGGCAGTAGGGTTCCGCTGATTCTGCGCACATACCGCGCGGTATGTCACTACTCCGGGCCACCCCAATCGGTACGCGCCTGCGCCGGCCGGTGGCCACGGGCGCCCGGACCAGGGCGCGGGACCATCGCGCGGTCCCGGCACGGGTCAGGGCGCGGGCACCAGCTCAGGGTCCTCACGGAGCTTGCGGAGCGCCCGGGAGACGGCGCTCTTCACGGTGCCGACGGACACCCCGAGCACCTCGGCGGTCTGCACCTCGCTGAGGTCCTCGTAGTACCGCAGGACGACCATGGCCCGCTGCCGGTCGGGCAGCTTGAGCACGGCCCGCCACATCGCGTCGTGGAGCGACTGGTGTTCGGCCGGATCGGGGGCCGGAGCGCTCTCCGGCTCGGGCAGCTCGTCGCAGGCGTACTCGTCGACCTTGCGCTTGCGCCACTGCGAGGTACGCGTGTTCACCAGGGCGCGGCGGACGTACCCGTCCAGCGCCCCGTGGTCCTCGATCCGCTCCCAGGCCACGTAGGTCTTGGCCAGTGCGGTCTGGAGCAGGTCCTCGGCGTCGCTCGGATTGGCGGTGAGCGAGCGCGCGGTGCGCAGCAGGACGGGGCCGCGCGCCCGGACGTACGAGGAGAACGACGGGTAGGGCGGGGTGTGTCCGGCGGCGGCAGCGGGGCGCCTGAGGGCGCCCGTGCAGACTGGCGTGGTCATCTCCCCAACCTAGGAGCGCGGGCCCGGCGGCGGATCGCCCCCAGGTCCCGATGACGCGTCCGCCTCAGGGTGTAGGCGCCGGGAGACGTCCACCTCCTGGGGGTGGAGGGTACGAGGGCCGGGGTCCGGGCCGGGATCAGGGCCGGGGTCGGGGTCGCGGCCGGGGTTTCGCCGCGCGGGTGGCCGGAAGGCGCCGGGGGACGGGAGCGGCCCGCGCGGGGCACCTGTGTGCC
>NZ_JBHWZJ010000298.1:0-8565 GCF_042728415.1 Streptomyces sp. NPDC060198
GCTCCGGCACGACAACCCTGTCCTGCCGGCCCCGTGCGGTACGGGCTCGACCGGCCGGTGGGACGGTCGAGCCCCGTCGGCCGGCGCGGCCACGGCGACTGCTTCGACGGAGGCGGGGCAGCGGCGGACCGGTCCAGGGGCGACGCTCGTCGGAGCGCACCACGACGGCATCGGTCCGTCGTCCGATCTCCCGGTTCGGGACGGCCGGCAACGGCCACCGAGCCGCCACGCCGACCGTCCGACAGAGTGGTCGGACACGGCCCCCTACCCGGTGCGCGACGGCTTCGCCCGGCGTTGTCGCAGGCCACCGGTCCGAGGACCTCACGTGCCCGCCGGCCGAGAGCCCCCGTCGCGATCATCATCGCGGCGAGACCATACGGTGAATGGCCCGGGTCGTGCAACAGTTCGCGGCGCGGCACCCGAGGTGCACGCCGACGTCATCGCCGTCGACCAGGACTCCCCTGGGCAAGCAGGGCACCGTGGTCTCCTCCTCCGGCGGACTCGTCATGACGACCGAGCAGTTGGCCGACGGAGACCGCTCGGTCACCCTCCCCGACGAGAACGCCTCCACGGCCACCGTCAGCACCACGGCCGCCGCCGCAGGGCTGCCGGCCGCGTCCTCGTACCGGCTCACCAGCCTGTGGTCCAGAGCGGTCTCCTCGACCGGCGGCACCATCACCGCCGCAGGTGAGCTGCACCTCTACAACGGCGCGCACTGCCTCGATGCCTACGACGGTCGGACCGCCCCCGGCACCGTGGTGCGGCCGGGGAACCGCAACGGCGGTGCCAACCAGAAGCGGAGCCTGAGCCGCTCCCTCCCGAACCGCCGTTCGGCCGACCCGGTACGTGTGCGCACGCGTACCGGGTCACTACCGGCTTTACCACCCGGGGCTGAGGACCGGCCGCAGTGATGACGAGCCGTTTCTCCACCCGCCCTAGACGGGCGCGGCAGAGGAGGTGGCCGGGCTCGCGGGGGAGGGGGGCCCGGAGCGGAGTACGAGTCCGCAGATGACCGCGCCCGCGGCGAAGATGGCCCCGGCCCAGGTGAAGGCCACGGTGTAGCTGTGGATTGCCGCGTTCGCCTCGTTCACCGGGGTCGGGGCCCGCCCGACCAGGTAGGCGGTCAGCGCGGAGGCCGCCAGTGAGTTGAGCAGGGAGGTGCCGATCGATCCGCCGATCTGCTGCATCGTCTGCACCGTCGCGGAGGCGACACCGGCGTCGACCGGCCGCACGCCGGAAGTGGCGGTGTTCATCGAGGGGGCCATGACGGACCCGATTCCGAAACCCACGAGCAACAGCGGACCGAGGATGTCGGCGACGTAGGTGCTGTGCAGGCTGATGCCGGTCAGCCAGAACATTCCGCCGCAGGCGGCGAGCATCCCGACGACGGCCAGGACGCGTGGGCCGAACTTCGGGAGCAGCTTGATGTTGGAGGCCGTGGACGCGCACATCAGCGCCGCCACCATGGGGAGGAACACCAGCCCGGTCCTGATAGGTGAGTAGTGCAGGATCTGCTGCAGGTAGTAGGTCAGGAACAGGAAGACGCCGAACATCCCCACGCCCACGATGAACACACCGATGAAGGACCCGGCCCGGTTCCGGTCGCGCAGGACCCGCAGCGGCAGCAGTGGGCTGGAGGCACGGGTCTGCCACCAGAAGAATCCGGCGATCAGCACCGCTCCGACCGCGAGGAAGCCCCAGGTGCTCGGCGCGCTCCAGGGATGGGACTCGGCGTTGGAGAACCCGTAGACCACGCAGAACAGACCTGCGGAGATGATGGCGGCACCGAGAAGATCGAGACGGGGCCGTTGCGAGGACGGTTCCTTGCGGGGGATCAGCATGAGCGCGCCGGCGATGGCGACGACGCTGAAGGCGACGTTGACCAGCAAGGTCCAGCGCCAACTGAGGTATTCGGTCAGGACGCCACCGAGCAGGAGTCCGATCGCCGCGCCGGAGCCGGCGATGCCGCCGAAGACGGCGAAGGCCGTGGCGCGTTCGTCGGGTTTGGTGTAGGTCGTGGTCAGCAGCGACAGTGCGGCCGGCGCCAGGATCGCCCCGGCCGCGCCCTGCAGCGCGCGGGCGAGGACCAGTACCGCGAAGGAAGGCGCTACGCCGCCGAGGAGCGAAGCCGCGCCGAACGCGGCCAGGCCCGTCAGGAAGGTCTTGCGCTGCCCGATCAGGTCGGAGATCCGCCCCGAGAGCAGGAGGAGACTGCCGAAGGCGAGGGAGTAGGCGGTGACGACCCACTGACGGGAGCCGTTGGAGAACCCGAGGTCTTCCTGCGCCTGGGGCAGCGCGATGTTCACGATGCTCACGTCGAGGACGATCATCAACTGGGCCAGGCCGACCACACCGAGGATCAGCCAATGTCCGGAAGGGCGTGCATGGCCCGCAGGGCCCCCGTGCCTCCCTCCTGCGGCCGGCCGTGACTCCTTCGCGTCGCTCATCGGGCGGTCCTCAAGGTGGAGTGCGGGAAGCCTCGCAGTGGGTGGGCGGCACGACCGGTGGCGCTGTCTCCCCGGAGGCCGTCCGCGCTCCCACGGCTCAGACTCACACGGCGCCACGCCCGCCGCAGTGCGGCGTCGGGATCAGTCGGCCAGACGGGTTCCCGGCCCGCGGGCAGTACAGGCTCAGCCAGGACGGCACGGAGCGGTCCTTCGCCGAGGCAGTACGGATGAGCGCGCCGACTCCTGACGACGGGTTCGCCCACCTCGTCGGTCACGGGGCGGCCGTGCTCGTGTGATCACGATCGGCGCGGTCGGACACCGGGGTGAAGCACACTGGGCGAAGCTGCCGGTGTCGATCCCGGCAGGGCGTCGAGCTCGACCGGGCGTCGAGCTCGGCGCGGATGTCCGGCCGGGGTCTCAGCCTCGCGTCGCGGCGGCGACGATCCAGTTCCGGAACTCGACCGCGTAGTGCCGCAGGTGGTGCTCCAGGACGTCCGGGGGGCACGTGGTGGGGACGTAGACCGTCAGGCTCGCGGTGAATCCGTCGGCGGTGTCACCGAACTGGGTCAGGGCCCGTCCGACGATCGTGCCGTCGGCCAGGAAGAGGTTCGAGGACATCTTGTGCGGAAACTCGGACTCCGGGAGGAGTTCTTCCGCGTCAGCGGCCCAGGCCATCGCGTCCGTGCCCCAGCCACCCATGAAGAAGGAACAGACGTGGGGGCCGATGTTCTCCACCACGTTGAACGCGCCGTCGGCGCCGGGGGCCATGACGTAGTGCTCCGGGTGCGCCGCGAGGAGCGCGTCCTCGCCGCCCGCGAAGGCCTTCTCCATCCAGGAGAGGAAGTCGGCCGAGGTAAGGCCTTCCGTCGCGAGCACCGTGGTGCCCGCTTCGAACGTGCCGTCGGAGGCGAGGGCGCTGTCCCGCAGGAAGGCGTTGCCCTCCTCGATGTCCGCGGCCAGCAGATCGAGCAGGCCCTGGCGGCCCAGCCGCTTCCGGAAGCGGTCCAGGGAGCGGCGGGAATAGAAGAGCTCCAGGTCGTCGATGCTTCCTCCGCCGGTCGGCCCCGACCGGAGCGTCACGGTCACGGGCGGGGGCGTCTGGTTGTCGGGCATGGGTGGACCTCCTTATTTTGTGAACGCGAATTCACGTTCACAAAACGAAGATACCCAGAGGGGTGCACGACTTGTCAACGGATCCGCCGAGATCACCGCCGGTACGATGCGTCACATGAATGAGGAGCCAGGTCGTCCCGCGCCCTACCGGGAGCCCCGGCAGGCGCGCAGCGCCGCGACCCTGGCTCGCGTGCTCCGGGCGGCCGAGGAGGTCGCCTCCTCGGCCGGTCTGGAAGAGATGACGATGTCCGGCGTCGCGGAGCGCGCCGGCGTCTCGGTGGGCACGATCTACCGTCGCTTCGAGGACAAGGACCAGCTGATCGCCGCCCTCAGCGAGCGGATGCTGGAGCAGCGCGAGGAGTACGTGGCCGAGCGGCTGCGCGGAGCCGAGCCCTCGCTCGTAGGCGTCATGGACGCCTACGCCCGCGCCCTGCTGCAGTCCTTCACCGACAACAACGTCTTCTCCGAGCTGCTCCGCGCGCGCGGAGCCAGGTCGCCGGACCGCGGGGCCCGCGCCATCCTCGAAATCCACCGCCTTCTGCTCGAAGCGGCAGCCCCCTACACCGGCGAGATCCGGCGATCCGCTCCCGAGGTCGCCCTCGACACGGCGGCCCGAGCGCTTCTGGGAGCCTGCTTCCACAACTCGGTGCGCCCCGACCCGGCCACGGGGGAGGAGGCGGTGAACCGGTACGCGGAAGAACTCAGCGACATGGCCGTCGCCTACCTCCTCACTCCCGATCGCCGCGCTCGAACCTGAGGGGTTCTCGCGTCCGGGGCCCCGGCGGGCACTGTCACCTCGGTGCGGGGCGGTGCCATCGGGTCACTCCCTGCCGGTCGGCGGAAGCCCCGCCATCAGCGGGGCGGGGCCGCCGACGGCGCGGACTCCCGGACCGTCAGCCGGGTCGGCAGGATCAGCGGGTTCGGGTCGTGCCCGTCGATGGCGTTGACCAGCATCCGTGCCATCTCGTGCCCCAGCGCCCTGACCGGCTGACGCACCGTGGTCAACGGCGGGTTGGCGTGCCGAGCCCCGGCCAGGTCGTCGAAGCCGATCACCGAGACGTCCTCGGGCACCCGAAGTCCCCGCCGGTGCAGCACCTGGAGTGCGCCGATCGCCATCCCGTCCGACGCCGCGAAGACCGCGTCCAACCGGGGATGGGCGTCCAGCAGGCGCTCCATCGCCTCCGCGCCGCCTTCCACCAGGAACGCGCCGGAGGAAACACCCAACAGCGGGACGCCGGCCAGCGTCAGTCCCTCGGTGAAGCCCTGCTCGCGGGCCACCGAGACCAGGCTGTCCACCTGACCGGTGATCATGACCGGTCTGGTCCGCCCGGTGCGCGCGAAGTGGTCGGCGGCCAGCCTTGCCCCGCCCCTGTTGTCGGCGTCCACGTACCAGCGGGGCTCCCCGGTCAGGGGCAGTCCGCCGAAGACGACCGGCATCCCGGCGTCTTCGGCCAGCCGCCCCAGAGGGTCGTCGCCCCGCAGCGCCATCAGCATGATGCCGTCGGCTCGGCGGGAGCGGACCATCTGCCGCAGGCGGCTGCGGCCGCGGGGTGAGTTGGCGAGCACCAGGATGAGTTCCAGGTCGGTCTCGTCCAGAGCCGCGCTGACACCGACGACGACCTCGGCGAAGAACGGATCCGCGAACAGGCCGGCCTCGTCACTGGAAGCCGCCAGAACCACCGCTCCCGCCCTGTTGCCGGCCAGTGCCCGCGCTGTGGAGTTCGGTACGTATCCCAGCTCACGGACGGCACGTTCGACGGCGTCCCGCTTGGCCCGGCTCACGTGCGGGACGTTGTTGACCGCCCGGGAAGCCACGGTGCGCGACACGCCCGCTCTCGCGGCCACCTCGTCGAGGGTCGGCATGCGCCTGGGCGTCGGCTGCATCGGAAGACGTGCTCCTCGGAGATCTGCTGGTGGTCACGGTGATGATCCCACGCCCTGTGCCGGCCGAGCGGTGGCCCGGCTCTGCGCGGACGGGCCGTCCGCCGGGAGGTCGCGGCAGGAGGCGACTTCGGTTGCCGGACCTCGAACTCCCCGGGTCCCGCTCGGGCGTCCCGCCCGGTGTGCCGGGCATGCCGTTACGTCCTGGTGCGCTGCGGAGCTTCGGCAGATGGTGCCGGAGTGGTGACGGTACTCGACGCATGCCCCGTCGACCACGGGCCTCGGTCGTGTTCGGGCCCCGGGCGCAGCGGTGGTTCCTCCGCCAGGTGCCGACCGGCGAGAGCTTCCTCCTCTCGGCGCGAGAAAGGTGGTAGCGCTTCCAGTTTTCGTCCAGTTGGCGTCGTTCGGACGTGAACAGGTAATCGTGCAAGGCCCCTTGACAGCATGAATCACAGCCAAGACGATACCGGCCATACCCCGTGGTGCTCGATGCACAACTGGGAGCGCTTCCAGTGGGAGCGCTCCCAATCGCAGTCCGTCTTTCCAGTCCGTGATGTACGTCCGGCCCGAGCCGCGGGTCGTCCGTGACGTCGTACACCACGTTTCCGTCGCGCCGCACGCCCAGGACGAGAGCCGTGCGGCGTCACCCCCCGTCAGGAACCGAGGTACTCCCATGCGTCACCTCCTCCGTACGATGACCGCGGCGCTGCTGGCCCTGCCGCTGGCCCTCGTCGCCTCCGCGCCCGCCCAGGCGGCGGATCCGACCACGCTCACCAGCGGCTTCTACGTCGACCCCAACTCCAGCCCGGCCCTGTGGGCCGCCGCCAACCCCGGTGACGGCCGAGCGCCCGCCATCCGCGACAACATCGCCACGAAGCCCCTGGCCCGCTGGTTCGGCAACTGGAGCGGCACCATAGGAACCGCGACCGGGGCTTACGTCGGTGCGGCCGACGCCGCGGACAAGCTGCCCGTCCTCGTGGCCTACAACATCCCCAACCGCGACATCTGCGGCGGGCAGTCCGGTGGCGGGGCGGGGTCCGTCGCCGCTTACAACGAGTGGATAGCCGCGTTCGCGAGCGGGATCGGCAGCCGGCCCGCCGTCGTCGTCCTGGAACCGGACGCCCTCGGGGACACCAGCTGCATGACCGCCGCCCAGATCGCCGAGCGCAACAGCCTGCTCAACAACGCGATCACTCAGTTCAGCCAGAAGGCACCCAACGCCTGGGTCTATCTGGACGCGGGCAACCCGGGCTGGCGCAGCGCCACCGCGATGGCCGCGAGTCTGAACGCGGCTGGTCTGAGCCGCACCCGGGGATTCTCGCTGAACGTCTCCAACCACTACACCACCGCACAGAACATCACCTACGCCAACGCGGTCAACGCCGCGCTGAGTTCGTCCAACGGATACACCAAGCCGTTCGTCGTGGACACCAGCCGCAACGGCAACGGCTCCAGCAACGCCGAATGGTGCAACTCCGCCGGCCGCAGGATCGGAACCCCCACCCAGAAGGGCGGCGGCGCGGAGATGCTCCTGTGGATCAAGACCCCGGGCGAGTCCGACGGCAACTGCGGGGTCGGATCCGGTTCCGTGGCAGGCCAGTTCCTTCCCGAGACCGCCTACAAGATGATCTACGGCTACTGATCTTCCGGACCCTGACGGCCCGTTCCTCGCCAGTCCGGTACCGGCCCTTTCCTCCCCAGTCCGGTACCGGCCCGCTTCCTCTCCCGTCCCGCCGAACCTGCCGGCGGACCCTCCGCAGCCGCTCGATCCCAGACCAGGAGTCTCCATGCGTTTCCGAACCTTCCGGCGCCGCACAGCCGTCGTCACCGCGGCGCTCACCGCCTGCGCCGCGCTCGCGGCCACCGCTGCCCAGGCCGCGCCCGCTCCCGCCGAGGAAACCGTCACCCCGGCCACGAAGTTCTACGTCGACCCGAACAGCAACGCTGCCCGGCAGGCCATCGACGACCTGAAGGGTGGAAAGATCGAAGACGGCCTGAACATGGCGAAGTTGGCGAGCTACCCGCAGGCCGCGTGGTTCACGGGGGGCACGCCCGCCGAAGTCCGTTCCGGCGTAGCCAAGTTGGTCCGTAAGGCCGCGATCACCCGCCGGGTCCCGGTCCTGGTGGCGTACAACATCCCCGGCCGCGACTGCAGCCTCTACTCCAGCGGTGGGGCCGACTCCTCCGCCGCCTACCGCCAGTGGATCGACGCGTTCGCCCAGGGCATCGGCAGCAGCAAGGCCGTGGTCATCGTCGAGCCCGACGGCCTGGCAGCCCTGCCCAAGGACTGTGCCGGGGACGTCGACCCGACCGGAGAACTCACCACCCACCGTGTGTCGGACCTCGACTACGCGGTGGGCACCCTGAAGAGCGGGGCGAACACCTCGGTCTATCTGGACGCGGGCAACAGCCAGTGGCGGTCCGTCGGCGACATCGCGCAGCGGCTCCTGGACGCGGGCGTCGAGGGGAGCGACGGCTTCGTCCTGAACATATCCAACTACCAGCCCACCGATCAGACCTCGCACTACGGAACCTGGATATCCCAGTGCATGTGGTTCGCCACGAAGGGGCCCGAATGGGCTCGTGGCCACGCCGACTGGTGCGCGAGCCAGTTCTACTCGCCGGCCGCTCCCAACGACGGGGCCCCGGGCAATGCGGTCACCTCGACCGACCCCTCGACCTGGCACTGGACGGATGCCTGGTACGACCAGAACGCGGGCAGTCCCGCCGGCGAGGAACTGGCGCACTTCTTGGTCGACACCAGCCGCAACGGAAAGGGGCCGTGGACCCCGACGCCGGGAAAGTACGCCGGTGACCCGGAGACCTGGTGCAACCCGCCCGGTCGCGGCATGGGCCCGCGCCCGACCGCCGACACCGGAGTCCCGCTCGTGGACGCCTACCTGTACGTGAAGACCATCGGTGAGTCCGACGGCAGTTGCACCCGCAACACGGGCGGCACGATCGACCCCGAGTACGGCGTCGTCGACCCCGCCGCCGGAGTCTGGTGGCCCGAACAGGCGCACGAGCTCGCCCGCAACGCGGAACCCCGTCTGACGCTCAACCACTGGTCCGGACTCTGACGAGCCCGGTGCGAGCGACGGAGCGGCCGGGGCCAGTACCGGCC
>NZ_JBHWZJ010000299.1:0-8419 GCF_042728415.1 Streptomyces sp. NPDC060198
CATGGCGCGCGCTCCGGGGCCGACCGGGCTTCAAACCCTTACGGGTTGACGCTCAACGTCAGGCGTTGACGCAGGTGTTGCCGAAGGCCGGGTTCAGGAGCCCGATCACGGAGATCGTGTTGCCGCACACGTTCACCGGAACGTGGACGGGGACCTGAATGACGTTGCCCGAGATGACGCCGGGGCTGCCGATGGCGGCACCCTGGGCACCCGCGTCGGCAACAGCCATGCCGGCGCCCGCGAGCACGAGACCACCGGTGACAGCCGCAGCGGCGGCAATCTTCTTGATCATTGTTCCTCCTCGTTGGAAATGCGGTCCCAGCCGCGGACCGCATCACCTGTAACGAGGAGAAAATCAGACGGCTACGAGTCCAACCCCCCTTTCACTCTTTCCGGTGAGATACGGACAAGCGGGCGAATTACGTCACCGGGGAGCGGGCGAAAGTGCGTGGGCGGGCTCAGCTGTGGTCGATGAACCGGTCCAGCACCCGTACGCCGAACTGCAGGCCGTCCACCGGAACGCGCTCGTCGACGCCGTGGAACATGCCGGCGAAGTCGAGCTCCGGCGGCAGCTTGAGCGGAGCGAAGCCGAATCCCCGGATGCCGAGGTCGTCGAAGGACTTGGCGTCCGTACCCGCCGACAGCATGTAGGGCACGGCCCGCGCGATCGGGTCCTCGGCCACCAGGGCCTTCTGCATGGCGTCCACGAGGGCGCCGTCGAAGGTCGTCTCCAGCGCCTTGTCCGCGTGCACGTCCTCGCGCCGCACGTTCGGGCCGAGGATCCGGTCGATGTCGGCGAGGAACTCCTCCTCGTACCCCGGCAGGAAGCGGGCGTCCACGTGGGCGGTCGCCTGGCCGGGGATGACGTTGACCTTGTAGCCCGCGCCGAGCTGCGTCGGGTTGGCGGTGTTGCGCAGGGAGGCCCCGATGAGCTTGGCGATGCCGCCCAGCTTGGCGAGGGTCTCCTCCATGTTCTCCGGGTCCAGCTCCGTGCCCAGCGCGTCCGAGAGCTCGTCCAGGAAGTGGCGCAGGGTCTTGGTGACCCGGACCGGGAACTGGTGGCGCCCCAGCCGGCCGACCGCCTCGGACAGCTCCGTGATGGCGTTGTCCTTGTGGATCATCGAACCGTGCCCGGCGGTGCCGTCCACGGTCAGCTTCATCCAGTGCATGCCCTTCTGGGCCGTCTCCACCAGGTAGAGACGCAGCTGCTCGTTGACGGTCAGGGAGAAGCCGCCGACCTCGCTGATGGCCTCGGTGACGCCCTCGAAGAGGCCCGGGTGCTTGTCGACGAGGTAGCGGGCACCGAACGTGCCGCCGGCCTCCTCGTCCGCGAGGAACGCCAGCACGATGTCGCGCGGGGGCTTGCGGCCGCTGCGCATCCGCTCACGGACGACGGCGAGCGTCATGGCGTCCATGTCCTTCATGTCGACCGCGCCGCGTCCCCAGACGCAGCCGTCCGCGATCTCGCCGGAGAACGGGTCGTGGGTCCAGTCCGCCGCGTTGGCCGGGACCACGTCCGTGTGCCCGTGGATGAGGAGCGCGGGCCGGGAGGGGTCCTCGCCCTCGATCCGGGCCACGGTCGACGCGCGGCCCTTGTGCGATTCGAAGATCTGCGGTTCCAGCCCGACCTCGGCGAGCTTCTCCGCGACGTACTCCGCGGCGAGCCGCTCGCCGGGGCCGGAGTGGTCCCCGTAGTTGCTGGTGTCGATCCGGATCAGCTCACGACAGAGGTCCACGACCTCGTTCTCGGCGTTGCCGGTCTTCCCGGACGGACCTGCCTGGGAGGCGCTGCTCTCGCTCACACTGATTCCTTCCACTGTCACGGTGGTGCTCCCCCTCATCCTCGCGCGCCCGCCCCGTGCGGCCCAAGGCCGTCCCCCCCGACGTCACGCGCCCGTCACACGCGCCGGGCGCCGGAGGGGGTGAGCGGGGCTGAGCCGGAGGTGTGATCGAGCACCCCCGAATGTTTGCTATTGTTTTCCACGTCGGAACGGGAACAACGGCCCCGGGAACGACAGACACCTTGTCCGGGTGGCGGAATGGCAGACGCGCTAGCTTGAGGTGCTAGTGCCCTTTATCGGGCGTGGGGGTTCAAGTCCCCCCTCGGACACCAACGAAGGACCCCAGTCGAACTGGGGTCCTTCTGCTTTTCCGGCCCCGGTCGCTCGCGCCCATCCGCTCCGGGCGGGAACAGCCCGACCGACACGCTGCCGATCGCCGGCGCGGGACGGCGGAGGGCGGACCCGCCCCACGTGCCCGGTACGGATGCCGCCGGGGTGGTCGATCGGATCGGTGAGGGCGTGACGACCGGCCAGCGGGTCGGCGACCACGTGACGGCCGTCGTGGTCCCGGTGGGCGCGCACGGCGCGCACGCGGAGCTGATCGTCCTCCCGCCCGAGTCCACCGCAGGCTCCTGTGCGGCGGCGTCCGGGCCGGTTCTCCGCAGGCCCCCGGCAGGCCTCCCCCAGGTAGCCATGACAGGGATTCCCGGGGGCCTGCGAGGTGATCGGAGAAGGCTGGCCGCCTGTGCCGTCCGCCCTACGGACACACCCTCTGACCTGTCATGATGGATGTGACACCACTTCCCCCAGGTTCCGGCGCTGGCTGTCCACCACGCGTCCCCCGCCACCTGAGAGGCCATCCGATGTCCCGCCCCCTGCCCGCCCGTCCCTCGCCCGCGGCCGGGGTCCCTGTCGTACGGCTCCGGGCGGGGACCTGGTGAGGGGGCGCCGGAAGTCCACCGCCGCACCGCTCCCCCAGCACGAGGGCGTCGATCCCGCGCGGGTGCGGCTGCCGGTGGACCCCGAGGGGGCCTGGGCGACGGTGGGCGACCATCTGCGGGAGCGGTTCGGTGCCGCGGTCGGGGTGGCGCGGGTGGACGCCATGCTGGCGGAGGGCCTGTTCGTCGGGGCGGACGGACTGCCGGTGCCGGGGACGCGGCCGTACGAGAGCGGGCTCGGCCTCTGGTTCCACCGGGAGTTCGCGCCCGAGGAGCCGGTGCCGTTCCCGGTCGGGGTGGTGTACCGCGACGAGCACGTGGTGATCGCCGACAAGCCGCACTTCCTCGCCACCACGCCGCGCGGCCGGCACGTGACGCAGACGGCGGTGGCGCGCCTCAGGCACCAGCTGGGGCTGCCGCACCTCCAGCCCGCGCACCGGCTGGACCGGCTGACGGCGGGCCTGGTGCTCTTCGTCGTGCGTCCCGAGGACCGGGGCGCCTACCAGACGCTGTTCCGGGACCGGCTGGTGCGCAAGGAGTACGAGGCGATCGCCGGGTACGACCCGGGGCTGGTGCTCCCCCGGACGGTGCGGAGCCGGATCGTGAAGGAGCACGGGGTAATAGCCGCGCGCGACGAGCCGGGCGAGCCGAACAGCGAGAGCCGGGTCGAGCTGCTGGAGCGGCGGGACGGGCTCGGCCGTTACCGGCTGCTGCCGGCCACCGGGCGCACCCACCAACTGCGGTTGCACATGAGCACGTTGGGGCTTCCGCTGGTCAACGACCCGCTCTATCCGGTGGTGGAGCCGCAGGGCGATCCGGACGACTGGTCCCGCCCGCTGCAACTGCTGGCACGAGTGCTGGAGTTCACCGATCCGGTCACGGGTGAGCCGCGCCGCTTCAGGAGCGGGCTGCGGCTCTCCGCGTGGCCGGACCGGTGAACGGGACGGATCGCGCGGGTCAGTGACCGCGTGCGATCCACTCGTCCAGGTGCGGGGCCTCCGCGCCGATGGTGGTGGAGTCGCCGTGTCCGGTGCGGACGGTGGTGTCCGCGGGGAGGGCGAGCAGCCGGTCCCTGATCGAGTCCACGATCGTCGGGAAGTGCGAGAACGACCGGCCGGTGGCGCCGGGGCCGCCCGCGAAGAGGGTGTCCCCGGTGAAGACCGTGGCGAGCTCGGGGGCGTACAGGCAGACCGCGCCCGGGGCGTGGCCCGGAGTGTGCAGGACGGTCAGCCGGGTTCCGGCGACCTCGATCTCCTGCCCGTCCGTCAGTTCACCGTCGGGCGCGCGGTCGGGGTGGGTCTGCTTCCACAGCGCCAAGTCGTCCGGGTGGAGCAGGACCGGGGCGCCGGTGGCGTCGGCGAGGGCCGGGGCGGCGTCGATGTGGTCGTTGTGCGCGTGGGTGGAGACGATGGCGCGCAGCGTACGTCCGCCGAGGGCGGTCAGGATGGCGTCGGCGTCGTGGGCGGCGTCGATGACGATCGCCTCGTGGTCGTCGCCGACGATCCAGACGTTGTTGTCGACGTCCCACTCGCCGCCGTCGAGCGCGAAGGTGCCGGAGGTGACGAGGTGGTCGATGCGGGCGGCCATCAGAAGACCACCACCGAACGCAGCACGTCGCCGTCGTGCATCCGCTCGAAGGCGCGCTCGACGTCGCCGATGCCGATGGTCTCGGTGACGAAGGCGCCGAGGTCGATCCGGCCCTGCTGGTGCAGGTCGACGAGCATGGGGAAGTCGCGGGAAGGCAGGCAGTCGCCGTACCAGGAGGACTTCAGCGAGCCGCCGCGGCCGAACACGTCGAGGAGGGGGAGTTCGAGGCGCATTTCGGGCGTGGGGACGCCGACGAGGACGACGGTGCCGGCCAGGTCGCGGGCGTAGAACGCCTGCTCGTACGTCTCGGGGCGGCCGACCGCCTCGATGACGACGTCGGCGCCGTTGCCGTCGGTGAGGGCGCGGATCGCCTCGACCGGGTCGTTCTCGCGGGAGTTGACGGTGTGCGTGGCACCCATCTTCTTCGCGGTCTCCAGCTTGCGGTCGTCGATGTCCACGGCGATGATCTTCGCCGCGCCCGCGAGCCGCGCGCCCATGACGGCCGCGTCGCCGACGCCGCCGCAACCGATGACCGCGACGGAGTCGCCCCGGCCCACCTGGCCGGTGTTGATGGCGGCGCCGATGCCCGCCATGACGCCGCAGCCGAGCAGACCGGCCACGGCCGGGGACACGGCGGGGTCGACCTTGGTGCACTGCCCGGAGGCCACCAGGGTCTTCTCCGCGAACGCGCCGATGCCGAGCGCCGGGGAGAGCTCGGTGCCGTCGAGCAGCGTCATCTTCTGCTTGGCGTTGTGGGTGTCGAAGCAGTACCAGGGGCGTCCGCGCAGACAGGCGCGGCACTGGCCGCAGACGGCCCGCCAGTTCAGGATGACGAAGTCGCCGGGCGCGACGTCGGTGACGCCCTCGCCGACCGACTCCACGACGCCCGCCGCCTCGTGGCCGAGGAGGAAGGGGAACTCGTCGTTGATGCCGCCCTGCTTGTAGTGCAGGTCGGTGTGGCAGACACCGCACGCCTGGACCTTCACCACGGCCTCGCCGGGGCCCGGGTCCGGGATCACGATCGTCTCGACCCGTACGGGCTCGTTCTTCCCCGGTGCGACGACCCCTTGCACCTGCTGCGGCATACCCTGGTCTCCCTCTGTGTGGCGGCCCCGGGGCCCCTGTGACGCCCCAGCCGCTGTCCGAAGATCGAACACGGACCACGGTACGCGGTGGGGGGAGGGCGTGCGCCGACCCGGACGGGCCTTCAGGGCGCGAGTACGTCCAGTTCGTCCAGGGCGCCGTGCGCGATCTCGCGGGTGAGCCGCTCGGCGGCCTCCGTGTCCCTCCCGCGCACCGCTTCGGCGACCCTGACGTGCAGGGTCACGGCGGCCGGGTCGGGGTCCTCGAACATCACCTGGTGGTGGGTGCGGCCGGCGAGGACCTCGGCGACCACGTCCCCGAGCCGGGCGAACATCTCGTTGCCCGAGGCGTTCAGCACCACCCGGTGGAAGGCGATGTCGTGGCGGAGGTACTCCTCCAGCCGCTGGCCGCGCGAGGTCTCGACCATGCCGAGGGCGCACTCGGTGAGGGCCGCGCACTGCGCGGGGGTGGCGTACCGGGCGGCGAGCGAGGCGGCGACGGGCTCGATCGCGGACCGCAGCACGGTCAGCGAGCGGAGCTGGCGCGGGCGGTCGGCCCCGGCCAGCCGCCAGCGGATGACCCGGGGGTCGTAGACGTTCCACGCCTCGGTGGGGCGTACGGTCACGCCGACCCGGCGCCGGGATTCGACGAGGTGCATCGACTCCAGCACGCGGACCACCTCGCGGACGACGGTGCGGGAGACCTCGAAGCGCTGGGCGATCTCGTCGGTACGCAGCACGTCGCCGGGCCGGCGCTCCCCCGAGGTGATCTCCAGACCCAGGGCGTCCAGCACATGCGTATGGAGCCCCTGGCTCGTCGCGGTCATGGAGCAAGGGTACGGGGCGGCGCCGGGACACCACGGCGGCCTCCGACGGGGAGCTCCCGGGCGGTGTCGAGGTGCGGGGGCCGGGGAAGGCGCGGGGTGCCGGAGCCGATCCGGCGGGTCGCACCCGCCCCCGGAGGACATTAAGTACGACTTTTATGTCACACCCACTTGAATAAGTACGACCTAATGGGTTTCAGTAGCGCGACGGACCGATGTCGAAGAAGACAGCGAGGCACCAATGAACACCCCCCACGTCGTCGTGGTGATGGGCGTGGCAGGGACCGGCAAGACCACGATCGGCCCCCTGCTCGCCACTGCACTGGGCGTCCCGTACGCCGAGGGCGACGACTTCCACCCCGAGTCGAACATCGCCAAGATGTCCGCCGGTACCCCGCTGGACGACTCGGACCGATGGCCCTGGCTGGACGCCATCGGCCAGTGGGCGCACGGCCGGGCCGGACTCGGTGGTGTCGTCTCCAGCTCCGCGCTGAAGCGGGTCTACCGCGACCGCCTGCGGGGCGAGGCACCCGACGCCGTCTTTCTCCACCTGACCGGAGACCGCGCCCTCATAGAGGGGCGGATGTCCGCGCGCAAGAACCACTTCATGCCGACCGCACTGCTCGACTCGCAGTTCGCCACGCTCCAGCCGCTCGAAGCGGACGAGGCGGGAGTCGAGGTCGACGTGTCCGGCACCCCTGAAGAGATCACCGAACGTGCCGTCGCCGCGCTGCGCCGGCTCGCGAGTTAAGGACCCCCCACCGTGACCAGTCTCAGCGTCGAGATGCTGGCAGCGGACGCCGTCGATCCCATCACCTCCGCGGGCAACGCGCAGTTGGGCATCGCTGTCGTCGCAGGCATCGCCGTCATCGTCCTGCTCATCACCAAGTTCAAGTTGCACGCCTTCCTGGCGCTCACCATCGGCTCACTGGCTCTCGGCTCCTTCGCCGGGGCTCCGCTGGAGAAGACGATCGCCAGCTTCACGGCAGGGCTCGGCTCCACCGTCGCGGGCGTCGGTGTCCTCATCGCGCTGGGCGCGATACTCGGCAAGCTGCTGGCCGACTCCGGCGGCGCCGACCAGATCGTGGACACCATCCTCGCGAAGGCGAGCGGCCGGGCGATGCCCTGGGCGATGGTGCTGATCGCCTCCATCATCGGCCTGCCGCTCTTCTTCGAGGTCGGCATCGTGCTGCTGATCCCGGTGGTGCTGCTCGTCGCCAAGCGCGGCAACTACTCCCTGATGCGGATCGGCATCCCGGCGCTCGCGGGTCTCTCCGTGATGCACGGACTGATCCCCCCGCACCCCGGTCCGCTCGTCGCGATCGACGCGCTCGACGCCAACCTCGGTGTCACGCTGGCCCTCGGCGTGGTGGTCGCCATTCCGACCGTGATCATCGCCGGTCCGGTCTTCTCCCGGTTCGCCGCCCGCTGGGTGGACATCAAGGCCCCCGAGCGCATGGTTCCCGAACGTGCCTCCGAGGAGCTGGAGCACCGCCCGAGCTTCGGCGCGACGCTGGCCACCGTGCTGCTGCCGGTCGTGCTGATGCTGGCGAAGGCCCTGGTCGACATCGTCGTGGACGACCCGGAGAGCGGTGTCCAGAAGGTCACCGACGTCATCGGCTCCCCGCTGATCGCCCTGCTCGCCGCCGTCATCGTCGGCATGTTCACGCTGGGCCGGGCCGCCGGGTTCACCAAGGACCGGCTGGCCGGCACCGTCGAGAAGTCGCTCGCCCCGATCGCGGGCGTGCTGCTCATCGTCGGCGCGGGCGGCGGCTTCAAGCAGACCCTCATCGACGCCGGTGTCGGCCGGATGATCCTGGAGTTCTCCGAGGACTGGTCCATACCCGCGCTGCTGCTCGGCTGGCTGATCGCGGTCGGCATCCGGCTCGCGACCGGTTCGGCGACGGTCGCGACCATCTCGGCGGCCGGCCTGGTCGCCCCGCTGGCGGCCGACATGTCGACCTCGCACGCCGCGCTGCTGGTCCTCGCGGTCGGCGCGGGCTCGCTCTTCTTCAGCCACGTCAACGACGCGGGTTTCTGGCTGGTGAAGGAGTACTTCGGGATGGACGTCGGCCAGACGGTCAAGACCTGGTCGGTGATGGAGACCATCATCTCCGTCTGCTCGCTGGCCTTCATCCTGCTGCTGTCCCTGGTGTTGTAGGCCCCCCCTACGGGGTGCCTGACGGCCCCCGGCTCCTGCTTCACCA
>NZ_JBHWZJ010000300.1:0-8384 GCF_042728415.1 Streptomyces sp. NPDC060198
CCTTCGCCGTACCCGTGACCCGGGCGGTCCGGGCATTCAGACGGACGGCCCGGACCCGCCCATCTCGGCGGCGAAGGTACTCGGGTCGCCGTCGAAGCCCCGCAGTGCCCAGTGGTAGGCCCAGACGCCCGCGCCGTCCCGGGTGAATTCGGCCACGACCGCCGCCGTCGCCGAGGCGACGCGCGAGAAGTCGTCCTCGCCCAGTTCGGTGTAGCCCTCGCGGATCTGCACGCCGGTACCGGCCACCGTGCCGAAGGTCTTGCGGCCGTCGCGCTGCTGGATCGCCACTCCCACGACGACCCGTACGTACCGCTCCGCGAGCCGGTCGAGTTCCAGGGTCATGACCTCGTCGAACCCGAGCCCCTGGCCGGTCCGGCTGTCCCGGTTCAGGGTGATCGTGCCGTCGGGGGAGCGGCTGTCGTGGTGCACGAGGTAGTCGGGGTCGCCGAACGGGGCGTCGGAGACGTACGTTCCCGCGATGAGGTCGAGGTCGTTGGGCGGTTCACCGAGCTCGCTGGGATCCCACTTGAGCCGTACTTCGACCTTCTCGATGTCCTTGTTGGGGTTGCTGCTGGGGGTGCTCATCGGACTTCCCTTCATGCCGCTGCGCCACCGGTCCGGTCCTACAACCCGATGATGGCCATAACTTGGCTCGGATCCAACCGTGTTGGCCCCGGGCGGCCGGTTCGGGCCACGCCCGGCCCGAAGTGGCGCGAAGCGGTCCGTGCGCCGACGGACGGGTGTCACCCCGAGCCCCGTGCGTGCCCGCGCCGTCGGGCGGTGCTTCAGTGCGGGATGCGGAGGGGCGGGCGCTGGACGGTCTCCTCGCGGAACAGCTCTATCCGGCTGCTGACCTGGCGCAGGAGGTGAGTGTCCTCGATTCGGTCGAGGTAGAGGCAGTTGCGGGCCACGCCCTCCAGTTCGAAGGCGAAGCAGAGTGACATCAGGGGGTTGATGAAGAGTTCACTGCCCTTGGTGCGCGAGGTGAACCGTACGTCCCCGAACGAGCCACGGACCGCCGCTGCGATTGACCCGTTGACGATGCTGGGATGGTCGGGGGTGTTCTCCTGCGCGTGCGCGACCGCGTCGAGATAGAGCGCACCCTCGCGCGTCGAACGGGAGAGGGAGAACGCCCCGAGATAGGCGCCGTCCCGCTCCAGGGCGGCGATGTTCTCCAGCACGAGCCCGTGGCTGACCCCGTGATACGCGTCGACCCCGAATCCGACGGAGACGATCAGCCGCTCCGGCACGTCGATCCCGGCGAGCGCGGCGACGGAGGCCAAGTCCTCCTCCGGGGTGCCGAGACCGGACTCGTCGCCTCGCATGAGGATGTCCGTACCGCCGTCGACGAGGACGACCGCGTCGATGTCGTGGCGCTCGATCAGCGCCCGGTACGCCTCCCGCAGCGGCTGGACCCCGACTCGCGCGAGAGCGTGGACGGTGCTCGGGTACCCGTGCCGCGCGAGCCACTGGGCGAGGGTGCGCTCGGGGAAGTACGTCTGATACGGGGAGCTTTCGGGGGTGACGGCCGCGACGTCCGGAGCGACCCAGTCGTCCAGGGGGAGGCTGTCGATCGAGCTGAAGGTGAGATTGGCGAGCGTGACGTCCTTCCCTTGGTGCAGGAGGGAGAGCGCGATCGGCAGACCTGCGTAGATGTCGAAGCCGCCCCCGGCACCCGCGACGAGTACGCGCCGGGCGGGTTCCAGCCGGGAGAACAAGGGATGCGAGTGCAGACCGGTCATGGAGATCATTCTGGGCCGTCCGTACCGGGCATGGCCAGACACGGCCCAGGGACGAGTTCGGACGTTCTCCACAGGAGAGTGACGCGCGCCACGCCCGGAGCCGTACGATGGCGCGGTGCTGGTCAAGTGGATGCGCTGCGCCGTGGTGGACCGTCATGGGTTCGAACAGGGGCAGCGACAGGGGGCGGGGCTGCTCGATGAGCCGGGGTTCCGAGGACAGGGCGGCGGGTGGAGCCGGGGGCGCCCGGACGTCGCCCACGTCTTCGCGTTCTGGGAGAGCCGGGTTTTCTACGACTCCTACATGGCGCGGGCCGGTGACGCCGCGACCGCCGGGCGGCCGGGAGCCTACCGCGACGCGCAGGTCAAGCTGTTCGAGCACCGCTTCGACGTGAAGACGGGCTTCGAACCGGACTTCACCGACGTCGATGTCGTCCGGGTGGCCCACAGCAAGGTCCGCGAGGACCGGGTGGAACACTTCGCGCTCATGCAGTACCGGGTCTGGAACCCGGCCATGGCGGGTTCGCCGGGCATGCTGCGGGGGGTGTTCGGCGAAGCGCCGGGCCACGAGTTCCTGGTGCTGTCCATGTGGCAGTCGAGCGCGGAGCGCGGAAAGTACCGGCTCCAGAGCGCCGAGCGACTGTCGGACCGCGCCGAGACGGAGACGGACGTACTGGCGCTGGCCGGGGACGTCGTCCAGCTGGAGCCGTCCTGGACGGTGGCCTGACAGATCCCGCAGCCGTCGACCGCTGCCGGGGTCCCGAGGCGTGCGGGGCCGTGAGGTGGGGCCGCGCGGCTCGGCGGTGGTGCGGTTCGCGCCGCCGCCACGCTGCCTGCCGCCCGTGTTGCCCGTCGCCTGCGCAGCCTGTCGCCCGTGTTGCCCGGGGATCGTGCTGCCGGGGCCCGCGCTGTCCGGGGGGCCGGTCCGTGCGACCGTTCGAATCACGCCCTAGGGTCGTCCCATGGCACGACCGCAGCGCATCGTCCTCGTACGGCACGGAGAGTCCGAGGGCAATGTGGACGACACGGTGTACGAACGTGAGCCCGACCATGCCCTGCGGCTGACGCACACCGGGCTCCAGCAGGCGGAGACGGCCGGCCTCCGGCTGCGCGAGGTGTTCGGCGAGGAGCGGGTGAGCGTCTACGTCTCCCCCTACCGCCGGACCCACGAGACCTTTCGCGCGCTCGGGCTCGACCTCACCCGTGTGCGGGTGCGCGAGGAGCCCCGGCTGCGCGAGCAGGACTGGGGAAACTGGCAGGACCCTGACGACGTGCGGCTCCAGAAGGCGAACCGGGACGCTTACGGGCACTTCTTCTACCGCTTCGCGCAGGGCGAGTCCGGGGCCGATGTCTACGACCGGGTCGGCGCCTTCCTGGAGAGCCTGCACCGCAGTTTCCAGGACCCCGACCATCCACCGAACGTGCTGCTCGTGACGCATGGGCTCACCATGAGACTGTTCTGCATGCGCTGGCTGCACTGGTCGGTCGCCGAGTTCGAGTCTCTGTCCAACCCCGGCAACGGCGAGACCCGGACACTGCTGCTCGGGCCCGACGGCCGCTACACGCTCGATCGCCCGTTCGCGCGCTGGCGGACCCCCGAGCCGTACGGCATCACCGGATAGGGCGGCCGGTCGCCGAGACTGGATGGTGCGGGTTCCTGGACCGGTAGCCGCTGTCCCGGGACCGGACGGCATGTCCAGGGAGCCGGGCGGAGCGGTCCGCCAGACAAGCGGCACTACTGGATAGAGTGGCAGGAAGATGACCTCTTACTCCTCCGAAACCTTCGAACGTCGTTACGCACGTACTCTCGCCAGTCTGCGCGGCCTCTCCGTCGGAGACGCCCTGGGCTCCCAGTTCTTCGTCCCCGTCAACTATCCGCTGCTGCGCAGTCGCACCCTGCCGCCGGGGCCCTGGCAGTGGACCGACGACACCGAGATGGCCTGCTCGGTAGTGGCGGTGCTCGCCGAGCACGGCCGTATCGACCAGGACGCGCTGGCCCACTCCTTCGCCGAACACCACGACTTCGACCGCGGATACGGTCCCGCGGTGAACAGAATGCTCCGGCTGGTGCGTGAGGGCGGTGACTGGCAGGGACTCGCCGCCGGGCTTTTCCAGGGCCAAGGGTCCTGGGGCAACGGCTCCGCCATGCGCATCGCGCCGCTCGGAGCCTGGTACGCCGACGACCCGGAACAGGCCACCCACCAGGCCGAGATCTCCTCCTACACCACGCACCAGCACCACGAGGCCGTGACCGGAGCGATGGCCGTGGCCGCCGCCGCGGCCATCGCCGCCTCCCCCGGGGGACCGCCCTCACCGGAAGCACTGCTGGACGCGGTGATCGCCTTGCTGCCGCGCAGCGCGGTGGTGGCCGGGCTGCGGCGGGCCAAGGACATGCTCGACTACGAGGACCCCACGACGGTCGCCGCGGTCCTCGGCAACGGCCGTCGCACCAGTGCCCAGGACACGGTCCCCTTCGCCCTCTGGTCGGCGGCCCGCGCCCTCGGATCGTACGAGGACGCGTTCTGGGTGACCGCCCAGGCGGGCGGGGACGTCGACACCACCTGTGCCATCGTCGGCGGGATCGTCGCCGCGTCCCCGGCCGGTGCCCCGCCTGCCTCGTGGCTGGAACAGACCGAGGAACGCCCCTCCTGGGTGCCCGCCGAACCCCGCGTCTGACCGGCTTCGCGGTTTCACGCGGTTACCTGCTGTTACGAACTGCCCCGCGCGGCTCCGAGTGGTTCCGTACGGAGCCGCGCGGTCTTGTTCGGTACCGCGCAGCTCCGTTGGACCGTGCGGCTCCGCGCCGGTCGGTACGGCTTGACGGACGCGCCGGCCTGTACGGATCGGGCGCCTTCGGGTGCGGAGGGTGGCCAGGCCGCAGGCATGCCGCCCGTCGTGTCACGGTCCTGCCACAGGGGCCTCTGGGCCGGTTAGCCCGGGCGCCGCGCCGCTACTGTTTCGGCCACGCGTCGCCGGACGGCTTCCGCCGGGGCGCGAGCAACGAGACAGCGGGTGACGCGCCGACGCTCGGCGGTACGGCGGCCCCGCGTGGGGAGGGGTCCCATGCCTACGTCCGACCAGCCGTCCGGGATACCGGGTCCGCGGGACACACCGTCTCCGCCCGGTGCGCCCGAGAGATCCGGCGGTTCCGGTGGTGCCGGCGGTGCCAGTGGTGCCGGAGGCCGTGACGGTTCCCGTGGGCCGAACGGTTCAGCCGGTTCATCAGGGGGACCGGGCGGGGCGGCCTCGGCGCCCGTGTCCCCGCCTCCCGTTCCCCCGTCTGCCGTGCCCCCAGCGCCCGGATCTTCGCCGGCCGGAAAGCCTTCCGGCCACGGCGCCCGCCCCGGAACCGTCACCGCGCCGTCCGTCCCGGTGACGGTCCGTCCCGCCAATCCCTGGCAGCAGCCCCGGCCCGCGCAACCGGGGACGTTCGCCCAGGTCCGCCCCGCGCAACCGGGGACGTTCGCCCAGGTCCGCCCCGCGGACCCGCCGCTCATCGGGGGCGCGACCCTCGTGGCGGTCCTCGCCACTGGCATACTCAGCGCGCTGCTGCTCGGTGACGGTCTCGGTATCAACCTTCTCCTGGTAGCCCTGCCCGCTGCGGCCGGTACCTGGCTGGAAGCGCGCAGGGCGGGGCGTCGGGCGCGGGCGTGGACGCTGACCTGGGCGGTTGGCGGGCTGGCTCTGCTGGTGGTCCCGGCGCTGCTGGACGCGGGCTGGCCGACCTTCCTCGCCGTGGTCTCCGCCGCCGCGCTGGGTTCGCTCGCCCTGCACGGCACCAGGAGCTGGTTCGGCGTGCTCGCGGGCTCGCTGGGGGTGCTGGACGCGGTGATTCCGGGCATCGGATGGGGGTGGCGCGGCATCAGAGCACGGGCCACCGGCTCGCGGGCGCGCTGGGGCACCGTGCTACGGACGGCCGCCGTCGCCGTGGTGCTGCTGCTGGTGTTCGGAACGCTCTTCGCGAGTGCCGACGCGGCCTTCGCGGACCTCCTCGGTGACGTCCTGCCGGACGTCTCGCTGGGGGAGGGGCCCTGGCGGTTCTTCCTTCTCGCGATCGGTCTGGCCGGTGCTCTCGCCGCAGCGCGTACGGCCGCCGCCCCCACACGCTGGGACGGGATCACCGTCCGGCCCGGGCGGGCGCGGGGGCGGGTGGAGTGGGCGCTTCCGCTCATCGTGCTCGACGTGCTGTTCGCCGCGTTCATCGCTCTCCAGCTCGTCGTGCTGCTCGGCGGCTACGACAAGGTTCTGAAGGAGACGGGCCTCAAGCCCGCGGAGTACGCCCGCGAGGGTTTCTGGCAGCTGCTCTGGGCCACTCTGCTGACCCTGGTGGTCATCGCTCTGGCCCTCCGGCTCGCCCCGCGCGGGGGAGCGAAGGACCGCCTGCTGGTCAAGGGTGTGCTCGGCACCCTCTGCGTACTCACCCTCGTCGTCGTGGCTTCCGCGCTGCGCCGCATGGACCTCTACGTCGATGCGTTCGGCCTCACCCGGCTGCGTATCTCGGTGGCGGCGGTCGAGCTGTGGCTCGGGGTCGTCCTGCTGCTGATCATCGCCGCCGGAGTGTACGGCGCCCGGCACCTGCCCCGGGCGGTCGTCGTCAGCGCCGCCGCGGGAGTGCTGGCCTTCGGGCTGGCTTCACCCGACCGGTTGATCGCCGAGCAGAACGTCCAGCGCTACCGCGAGGGCAAGGCGATCGACATCACGTACCTCCAGCAGCTGTCGGCCGACGCCGTGCCTGCCCTGGACGGCATCCCGGACGAGAGGATGCGGGCCTGCGCGCTCCGGGAGATCCAGCGCGCGCTCCTGGATTCGGACGAACCCTGGTACGCCACGAGCTGGAGCGAGGCGAGGGCGCGGGACATCCTCGCCGGACACCCCGTCGACATGGCCGGGACCTCGTGCGACGACGGGACGGGCGGCTTCGGTGACTCCGGCGACCGTGACCCTGCCGAGCCCGGCCCGGCCGATCCGGCTGATTCGGAGTACGACCCGTACTGACGGGCCCCGAGTAGGACGCGTCCCCTGCCGACCGGAGGGCTGACAGGAGTGCCCTCGGGAGTCCGCCCGCGGGCACTCCTGGGTTGCCCGGCACTTCCGGGTGGCCACGCGCACCTCTGGGCGGGGCGGGTGGCGCCCGGGCGGGGGTGCGGCGGGGCTGGCGGGGCCGGTCCGGCGTGAGACGGGTCCCGTCCGAAAGGGCGGCCCGACCGGCCCGAACGGATGCCCGGCCGGTCGCTGTACACCGCGGCGGCCCGGCAGTTCACGGAATGCCCGGCCCCCCGGGGTGTCGCCACCGCGTCCATCGGCGTACGCTGTCAGGCGCCATGCCGTATGAACCACCCACGCACACTGTCGAGCGCTCGCTCCGTGCCACCACCGGTGCCCGGACCGTCGCCGGTGTCGACGAAGTCGGACGCGGAGCGTGGGCAGGTCCCGTCACCGTCTGCGCTGCGGTCACCGGTCTGCGAAGACCCCCCGAGGGACTCACCGACTCCAAGCTGATCACGCCCCGGCGCCGGGCCGAGCTGGCCCCCGTCCTGCGTGACTGGGTCACCGCCTTCGGCCTCGGCCACGCCTCCCCCGAGGAGATCGACGAGCTCGGCATGACGGCCGCGCTGCGTCTCGCCGCAGTCCGAGCCCTGGACGAACTACCGGTACGCCCCGACGCGGTGATCCTCGACGGCAAGCACGACTACCTCGGCAGCCCCTGGCGGGTACGCACCGTCATCAAGGGCGACCAGTCCTGCGTCGCAGTCGCTGCCGCTTCGGTCATCGCCAAGGTGTACCGCGACACGATGATGGCGGAACTCGGCGCGGATACCGGAGAGTTCGACGAGTTCGCCTTCGGAGCCAACGCGGGATACCCGTCACCGACGCACCGGGCGGCGCTGGAGGAGCTGGGGCCCACCCCCCACCACCGCCTGTCCTGGTCGTACCTCGACGCGCTGCCGCGGTGGCAGCACCTGAAGAAGGTCCGCTTCTCCGCCGAGGCGGCAGCACTCGAAAGCGGGGGCCAGCTCGGCTTCGATTTCTGATCGCGCTTGCGCACCCACCGGCCGACACCTGTCGTATCGGCATTTGACAGACAACCATCCATGCCTCTCACTCCCGAGGAGCCTCAGATTCACGAGAGCGCTCAGGGTCCCCGTGCGGTTCCGGCCTCCGGCCGGACCGCGTCGACCCCCCGTCCCGTTCCTGGGCCGCGTTCCGCGGCCACACCGCGTCCCGGACATCCGGGACCCGCACGGCCTGCGCCGCCGGCGCAGCGCCCCCACCCGGTCCCCGGCCCGTCGGGGCGCGCGGAGAATCGTTCCGTGCCGCAGCTGCAGGTGATTCCGGCCCCTTCCGCCGGCGCGCTCGACGCCGCCGAGGAGGCCCTCGACCTGCTGCTCGACAACGGCCGCGCCCCGGGCGACGTCCTCGTGCTCACCACGGGCGAGCAGCACCCGTGGGCCACGCACGAACTCTCCTTCGGCGAGGCCTCTTACTGGGCGCAGCACGAAGCCGGCGACGACGTGTTCTTCGCGGACCTGTCGGCGGTCGGCCGTGCCGCCGGCCGACCGGTCGTGGTCGTCGCCGTCAACGGTGAGCCGGCCGGCGACGTGGCCCAGCAGCTGTCCCTCGCGCGGGAGCGGGCCGGCACCCTGC
>NZ_JBHWZJ010000301.1:0-8371 GCF_042728415.1 Streptomyces sp. NPDC060198
GGCCTCCGACGCAGGTCGGAGGCCCTTTCCGCGACAAATTCGCAGGTGACGGCAGACGAGTCGGGCTGTACGCCGGGTTCTGTCGCCCGGTCGCCTCGCGGCGGCCGGGGAGACGGCCATCCATCTAGGACCGGCATTGCTGCCGGCCTCCTGCGGTCTACCCGCGAACTCGGGCGGGCCGCCCTCGAACGTTCGCGCAGGGCCGTCTTGCGACGGTCCTTCTTGACCTTGCTCCGGGTGGGGTTTACCTAGCCGCCTGAGTCACCTCAGGCGCTGGTGGTCTCTTACACCACCGTTTCACCCTTACCCGGGACCTGAGTCCCGGGCGGTCTGTTTTCTGTGGCACTGTCCCGCGAGTCACCTCGGGTGGCCGTTAGCCACCACCCTGCCCTGTGGAGCCCGGACGTTCCTCGGGGAGATCCGGGGATCTCCACGCGGCCGTCCGCCCGGCTCGTCTGCCGTGCCGCCATCGTACCCGGCGCGGGAGGGCTCCCGCCTGCGGCTCCGTGCCGGAACGCGAACCGCACCGGAACGGGGCCGGGCGTCAGCGGGGCCGGGCGTCAGCGGGCGAAGGCGGTGATGCCCGCGGTCCACGCCTCGGCGAGGTCGGCCTCCGGCGGGAAGCGGCCGTTCAGTTCGAGGACGACCATGCCGTGCGCGAACGCCCAGGCGGCCCTGGCGCGGTCCGCGTCGCCGGCGACGGCCCGGTAGAGGGGGGCCGCTGCTTTCCGGCGGTCGGGGGCGAGGGCCGGGAGGTCCGGGCGGCAGCCGGTGGCGAGCAGGTAGAGGTGCGGGTGGGCCAGGGCGTACGCGCGGTAGGCCGTGGCCAGGACGGGGAACGACCCGGGCGCCGACGCCTCGGCGGCGGTCAGCACGGCGGCCGTCTCGCGGTACATCTCGGCCGCCATGGCCGCCACCACGGACGACTTGTCGGGGAAGTACTTGTACAGGGACGAGGCCCGGAACCCCACTCGTTCGGCCAGGCGCCGCATGGTGAGTGCTTCCGGGCCCTCCTCCTCCAGCAGCGCGCGGGCGGCGGAGACGATCTGCCGGGGACGGCCGGTGGCGAGGCTGCCGGTGGCGGCGCGGACGGCGAGGTCGGTCACGCGGATAACCCTTCCTGGCCCCGGAGTGTCCGTGGCCGAAATCGCGATCGTACGAGATTCGGCCGAGCTGACCGAAAGGAGCCCCTCTGGGAGAGCGGCCGGCCGGGGCGGACCTCGGCCCGGCAGCCTCGTCCGGCCCCGTAACCTGGTTCTTCCGCCCCTGTACGAAGGAGAACCGCCGTGCTCGTGCTGTTGCCGCCCTCCGAGGGCAAGGCCGCCCCGGGGCGCGGGGCACCCTTGAAGCCCGAGTCCCTGTCGCTGCCGGGGCTCGCCCCGGCGCGTGCGGCCGTGCTGGACGAGCTGGTGGAGCTGTGCCTGGCCGACGAGGAGAAGGCGCGCGGGGTGCTCGGGCTCACCGAGGGGCTGCGCGGCGAGGTCGGCAAGAACGCGGAGCTGCGCACGGCTCCGACCCGGCCGGCCGGCGAGATCTACACGGGTGTCCTCTACGACGCCCTGGACCTGGCCACCCTGGACGCGGCGGCCAAGCGGCGGGCCTCGGCCTCGCTGCTGATCTTCTCCGGGCTGTGGGGCGCCGTACGCGTGAGCGACCGGATTCCGTCGTACCGCTGCTCGATGGGCGTGAAACTGCCGGCCCTCGGCTCGCTCGCCGCGCACTGGCGGGCGGCGATGGAGCCGGTGCTGCCGCAAGCCGCCGGTGACGGGCTCGTCCTGGACCTGCGTTCGTCCGCGTACGCGTCGGCGTGGAAGCCGAAGGGCGAGCTCGCCGGGCGCACGGCGAGCGTGCGGGTGCTCCAGTCGCAGCTGGTCGACGGGGTCGAGAAGCGGTCCGTGGTCAGTCACTTCAACAAGGCGACGAAGGGCCGCATGGTCCGCGACCTGCTGGAGGCGGGCGCCGCCCCGGAGAACCCGGAGCGGCTCGTGGAGGTGCTGCGCGGCCTCGGCTACGTGGTGGAGGCGCAGGCGCCGGCCCGCGCGGGGCGGCCGTGGTCGCTCGACGTGGTGGTGACGGAGATCCACTGACGGCGGCCACTGATGGCGGCCACGGACGGCGGGCCACGACGGAGTTCCCCGGCGGCGGGCCACGGCGCAACGACCGTTGCATCATGCGCAACGATCGTTGCAGGGAGTGCGGGACGGCGGCAGGATGACGCCATGACCTCCCCCGCGCCCGCCGTCGCCACCACGTCCCCCGCCCCGTCCGTGTCCGTGCTCGACCTCGCCCCCGTCGTCCCGGTCGTCGTGCTGGAGGACGCGGCGGACGCCGTACCGCTCGCCCGGGCGCTCGTCGCGGGCGGGCTTCCGGCGATCGAGGTGACGCTCCGGACCGCGGCGGCGCTGGACGCCATCGCGGCCATCGCCCGCGAGGTACCGACCGCGTCGGTGGGCGCGGGCACGGTGATATCCGTGGCGAACGTGGCCGAAACGGTGGCCGCCGGGGCGAAGTTCCTGGTCAGCCCCGGCTGGACGGACACCCTGCTGGCGGCGATGCGGGCGTCCGGCGTGCCCTTCCTGCCGGGGGTCTCGTCCGCGTCCGAGGTGGTCGCCCTGCTGGAACGCGGGGTCACCGACATGAAGTTCTTCCCGGCGGAGGCGGCCGGCGGGACCGCCTACCTCAAGGCGCTCGCCGCGCCGCTGCCGCAAGCGCGGTTCTGCCCCACCGGGGGCATCTCGGCCGCCTCGGCCCCGCACTATCTCGCCCTGCCCAACGTCGGCTGCGTGGGCGGAAGTTGGATGCTCCCGAGCGAGGCCATCGCCACGAAGGACTGGGCCAGGGTGGAGCGTCTGGCGGCCGAGGCGGCGACTCTGCGCGGCTGAGGCCGGGCACGGCCCGCCGCGGGGACGGCGGGCCTACCGCAGGTACGAGGTGTCGTTGAAGAGGCGTACGGACGCGTTGCCGTCGCCGTAGTACGCGACCTCGCAGAGGGACGCGGCGGCGAGCTCCATCCGGAACATGGACTCCGCGGGAGCGCCGAGCGCCAGCCTGATCAGGGTCTTGATGGGCGTCACATGGCTGACCAGCAGGACGGTACGGCCGGCGTACGCGGCGGCCAGCCGGTCGCGCGCGAGGGCCACCCGGTCGGCGACCTCCACGAAGCTCTCGCCGCCGCCCGTGGGCGCCGCCTGCGGGTCGGTGAGCCAGGTCGTCAGGTCGGAGCCGTAGCGTTCACGCACCTCCGCGAAGGAGAGGCCCTCCCAGGCGCCGAAGTCCGTCTCCCGCAGCCCCTCGTCGACCGTCACGTCGAGGCCGAGGCGGTCCGCCACCGCGCCCGCGGTCTCGCGGCACCGGCGCAGCGGTGAGCTGACGATCTCCTGGACCGTGCCGAGGGCCGCGAAGTGCGCGGCGGCGCGTCCGGCCTGCTCCCGGCCGGTCGCGGAGAGCTCGGGGTCGGTTCCGCCACTGCCGGAGAACCGCTTCTCCGGGGTCAGCACGGTCTCTCCGTGCCGGAGCAGCAGGAAGGTGGCGGGGGCGCCCATGTCCGGGGCGGCTGCCCAGCCCACCCGGGGGGTGACGGCCGGAGCGGCGGTCGCCCCGGAGGTACGGGAAGCGGCGTCGGAGACACCCGCGGAGCCGGTACGGGCGGCGGCGAGGGCGGCGCGCACCTTGGCCGCTCCGGCGGACGCGTCGCCCACCTCGCGGGGCGGTACGTCCCCGAACTCGCCGACGGCCGGACGGGCCGGGGCGTCCAGGGCCGCGGTGGAGGCGGAGGGCTCCCACTGCTCGCCCCGGCGGCCCGCGTCCATCGCCTCGTTGGCGAGCCGGTCCGCGTGCTTGTTCCGCTCGCGCGGCATCCACTCGTAGGTGACGGCGGAGGGCGGGAAGACGGTGGCCGCCTCCGCCGCGAGGGGCTTCATGTCGGGGTGCTTGATCTTCCAGCGGCCCGACATCTGCTCGACCACCAGCTTCGAGTCCATCCGCACGTGGACCCGGACGGAACCGTCCGCCGCCTCCGGGAACAGCGCCTTCGCGGCCCGGAGGCCGGCGATCAGGCCCCGGTACTCGGCGACGTTGTTCGTCGCGACGCCGATGTACGCGGCGGCCTCGGCGAGCGTTTCGCCGGTCGCCGGGTCCACGACGACGGCGCCGTAACCGGCGGGCCCCGGGTTGCCCCGGGAACCTCCGTCGGCTTCGACGACGAGCTGGTGGGGCGAGGGCATTACAGGCCCGACTCCGAGGTGCGCACCAGGATGCGGTGGCAGTTCTCGCAGCGCAGGACGGTGTCGGGAGACGCCGCCTTCACGTCGTTGACCTCGGTGATGTTCAGCTCCAGGCGGCAGCCCTCGCAGCGGCGCTGGTAGAGCCGGGCAGCACCGACACCGCCCTGCTGGGTGCGGAGCTTGTCGTACAGCTTCAGCAGGTCCGCGGGAATGACCTCGGCGACGACCGCGCGGTCCTTGCCGATCGTCTCGGTCTGGGCGTCGAACTCCTTGAGCGCGGCGTCGCGGCGCGCGGTGGCGTCGTCCATCTTGGCCTGGACGGCGGCGACCCGGTCGGTCAGCTCGGTGACCCGCTCCTGGGCGGCCTCGCGGCGCTCCATGATTTCGAGGACCACGTCCTCCAGGTCGCCCTGGCGCTTGGCCAGTGAGGTGATCTCGCGCTGGAGGCTCTCCAGGTCCTTCGACGAGGAGACCGCGCCGGAGTCGAGACGCTGCTGGTCGCGGACGGCACGCTGGCGCACCTGGTCGACGTCCTGCTCCGCCTTGGTCTGCTCGCGGCTGGTGTCGCTCTCCTCGGTCTGGGAGGCGACCAGCAGGTCGCGGAGCTGAGCGAGGTCGTTGTTGAGGGACTCGATCTCCGCGTGCTCCGGCAGCGAGGCCCGCTTGTGCGCGGTCTGCGCGAGGCGAACGTCGAGTGCCTGGACGTCGAGAAGTCGGATCTGGTCGGCGGGCGCGGCGTTCAGTTGGGGGCTCCAGAAGAGTGGTGGGTGGTCCAGGGGTCGGTGACCTGCTTCGAGACGTGGACCCGCAGGTCCCATCCGTGGCGGTCGGAAATCGCGTCGAGCTGTGCCGCGGCCTGCTCGCACCAAGGCCACTCGGTGGCCCAGTGCGCGGCGTCGACGAGGCCGAGCGGGGAGTGCTGCACCGCCTCGGAAGCCGGGTGGTGGCGCAGGTCGGCGGTGAGGAAGGCGTCGACGCCCGCCGCACGCACCGCGTCGAAGAGGCTGTCGCCGGAGCCGCCGCTGACGGCGACCGTACGCACGGTGGCCTCCGGGTCGCCGGCCAGCCGGACGCCCTGCGCGGTGGCGGGCAGCCGGGCCGCGGCGCGGGCGGCGAAGTCACTCAGCGTCTCGGGGTGGTCCAGCTCGCAGATCCGGCCGAGGCCGCGACGGCCGTGCTGGTCGGTGGGGTCGGGCACGAGGGGGCCGGTGACGCGCAGGCCGAGCGCTCCGGCCAGGGCGTCGGAGACTCCGGGGTCGGCGGTGTCGGCGTTGGTGTGCGCGACGTGCAGCGCGATGCCGTGCGTGATGAGCCGGTGCACGACCCGGCCCTTGAAGGTGTCGGCCGCGACGGTCGTCGTCCCTCGCAGGTAGAGCGGGTGATGGGTGACGACGAGCTGGGCTCCGAGGCGTACCGCCTCGTCGACGACGCTCCCCACCGGGTCGACGGCGAACAGGACCCGGTCGGCCTCCGCGTCGGGGTCTCCGCAGACCGTGCCCACCGCGTCCCACCCCTCGGCCCGCTCGGGGGGCCAGAGGGCGTCGAGCTCGGCGATGACTTCAGACAGACGGGGCACGGGGAAAGGCTACCTGGCCTGCGCACCGCACCGGTCATGGCTGCGCGTACCCACCCGTAGCGCCCCACTCCGGTCACGCATCGTCACCTCGGAGGGTTCCCGGACCGCCTTCGGTCGGGCATCGGGGGCGGGCCCGGCCCGGGCGCCGACGTGGGGCTCGGGCTCGGCAGAAGCACAGCGCCTCGACCACTCACCCTCGATTCCGGTTTACACCATCCTTATGTGTGAAGCGGTGGGTGTGGCGTTGGTCGGCGGAAAGCCCGAAAACTAGCTTCGGTCGCCGGAGGTGACACATCCCATGACTGCCTGTGTCGCAGAAGGTCTGACCCAAGGGGGCGTCGGGGCGGCCAGGGAGCCGGAACCCGCGCCCGAGGAACCCGAGGATCCCGGGACACCCGGGAAACCGCAGCGAGGTGAGGGGCTGGAAACGCGAGGGCCGCGGACGCCGGAGGCGTCCGGACGGACCGCCACGCCGTACGTCGCGCCGAGCGACGGCGGAGCCCGGTCCGTGCCCGGTGCCCGGGCCGCCGCGCCGGACGGGTCCCGCCACGGCGGAGCCCGTCCCGACGGTCCCCCCGCCGACGGTTCTCCCGCCCACGAGGGCGTGGCCCCGATGGCCATCCGGGTCGTCGTGACCGGGCGGACGGTGGTGCCCACGGGTGCTCCGGCCGGCCGGAGCGTCGACGCGACCACCCTCGTCCCGCTCGTGGGGGCCGTCGTCGGCTCACCGACGACAGCCGCGTTCCACACGTCGACCGGGTCGTCGGCGCCCCCCGCACCGGCGGCGCTCTCCGGAGCGGCCGCACCCGCCTCGTCGGGAACGGGCTCGCCCTCCCCGGCGACGCCTCCTCCGGCGCCCCCACCCCCGCCCGTCGCGGCACCCGCACCCGGGGTCACCGTCCACGCGAACGCCGCAGGGCTGTCGGCCACCCGGCGCCCGGCCACCTCCGCCGAGGCCACCCGGCGCCCGGCCACCTCCGCCGAGGCCGCCCCCCTTCCCCGCCGCATCCCGCCGACGCCCGCCGACGCCCCCGCGTCAGCGGGTCTCCGGGCCCCGCACGCGGCGGGCACGCTGACGCTCTCGGCGGACGGCGCGTACGCGGCGCGGCTCACGAGGGGCGGCAGCGAGGCGCTCGGCCGGGGCTGGTACCCCGAGCGGTGGACGCTCGACGGTCCGGAGCCGTACGCGGTGCCGCTCCCGCTGGACCAGCCGGAGGAACCCGACTCGCAGGTGGTGCCGCTCGCGGACGGGCGGGTGCTGATCCGGCGACGGGTGGCGGACCGGCACGCGTTCTCGCTGCTCTACCCGACCGGCCCCGGGACCGGCGAGCTGCCGCTCGGAAGTGTGGAGTGCGAGCGTATGACGCTGATCGCACCGGCCCCGGACGGGGCGAGCGTCTACGCCCTGGCGCCCGGCATCTTCACCACCTCCGTCTGGCGGGTGGCGGGCGGCGCTTTCGGTCCCGAGCACGTGGCCGATGTGCCGGGGCTCTGCTCCGGCGGGGTCTGGCTGGACCGTACGGGCAGGGTGCTGGCCCTCGATCGCAGGCCCCCCGGCGGCGGACCGGTGAAGACGGTCGCCGTCGACCTCGAACGCGGCGGCGAGGTGACTCCGCTCCTCCAGATCGCACCAGGGAGCAATGACCGGCTGCTGATCGCCGAACCGGACAGCGGACTCTTCCTGCTCCGCTCCGACGCCCCGGGGCGGGACCGGCTCGGCTGGGGCATCCTGGGCAGCGCGCTGCCGGTTCGTTTCCCGGAGTGCCTGTGCCCGGCGGACGTGACCGTCACGCCGTTCGCGGTGCAGCCGGGACAGATGCTGATGCCGGAGAGCTGCGCGGTCGCCCTCCGGATCGACGGCGCGGCAGGCAGCTGGCTCGGCGTCTGGCGTCCGACGGGCCGCCGTCTCCACCAGTTCGTCGCACCGACGGGCTGGCAGACCGGGTCGGGCTCCTGGAGCCGTGACGGCGTACTGAGCCTGCCGTACGCGCGCCCCGACGCACCCTGCGGGCTGGCGCGGCTGGAGGCTCCGGAGGACGCCCCGCCACAGGCGTACGACGGTGTGCGGCGCGGCCCCGGACCGGCGGACGAAACCGGAACGCAACCATCCGCCGCCGGATCATCTCCTGTGGAGTGCAGGCCCGTTCCGCTGGGGCAGGTGTATCCGCGGAGCGGCCCGGCGCCCGGCTGACACGGCCTAGAATTCGGCGGGGGCTACGCGGTCGTTCCGTACGGGTGCGCAGTGTGACCATGCCCAGGGGCATTTCCGGACAGGCGGGACGAGATCCGGAGGGGCCGGCACGGGTGGCGGCGGGCCCCGGTACACACGCAAGCAAACGCGACGGGGTGACTTCCCACATGTCTGAAGCCCGAACCGACACGATGCAGACGTGCCCGCCGGGGGCGGACGCACAACAAGCCGAAGCCGGCGGCTCCGGAAAGCACCGCGGGGGTGTGTCTGCGCAGACCACCTCCGCGCAGACTCACGGCCGGCACCGCCGGCCTACCCACGGAGACGACGGAATGTCCTGAAACGCCGGTGCCGGAAAGCGCGGAGAGAGGTGGCGGGGGT
>NZ_JBHWZJ010000302.1:0-8285 GCF_042728415.1 Streptomyces sp. NPDC060198
GGCCTACGGCCCGGAGCCCCCCTTCCGCTTGCGTGGGAACGGGGACTACTTCTTGGTGAACCGCTCGTACGCCAGGCGTGCGTGCGCAGCAGCGTCCGCATCGTCCGCATCGCGACCGACAGGTTCGCCAGGTCGAAGGCGTCGGAGCTCTGGATCTCCTCCAGGGTCGAGCGCGACCGGGAGAGGATCGCCGCGTTCTTCTCCTCCCACGCCGTGAACCGCTCCTCCGGAGTGGCACCGTCGGCCCCGACGGCCAGCACGTCGGCGGTGAGCGCCGCGTGGGCCGCGTACAGGTCCTCGCGGATGGAGGCGCGGGCCATGGACTGCCAGCGGTCGGCGCGCGGGAGCTCGATGATCCGGTCCATCAGCGCGGTGATCCGCAGCCGGTCGGCGAGGTCGTAGTAGACCTCGGCGACGGCCAGCGGGTCCTTGCCCGTACGGTCCGCGATGGCCACGATGTCGAGTGCCGGGAAGGCCGAGGAGAACCCCGCGACGCGCTGGGCCAGCTCCTCGGGCACGCCCGCCTCGGTGAGCTCGTCCAGGATCTGCTGGTACCACTCCTGGTCGGTGCCCCGGAGCAGCTTGGGCATCGCGGCCCACACCTCGGCGACCCGGTCCTCGAAGAAGGCGACGGTGGCTTCGATGTCCACCGGCTGCGGGCGGTTGCCCAGGAGCCAGCGGGTGCCACGCTCCACCAGGCGGCGGGAGTGCAGCCGGATACGGGTCTGCACAGCGGCGTCGACCTTGTTGTCGAGCGCCTCGACGGCGTCCCAGACCTGGTTCAGCCCGAAGATCTCGCGGGCCGCGGCCTGCGCCCGCACGATCTCCTCCACCGAGGCACCGGTCTCCTCGCGGAAGCGGTGCAGGAAGGTGGATCCGCCGGTGTTCACCGTGTCGTTGACCAGCACCGTGGTGATGATCTCGCGGCGCAGCGCGTGGCCGTCGATCGATTCGGGGAAGCGTTCGCGCAGCTGCTTCGGGAAGTAGGCGTGCGCGAGGCGCTGGAGGTACGGGTCGTCCGGGAGGCTGGTGCGGATCAGCTCGTCGGCGGCCGTGATCTTGGTGTAGGCGAGCAGTACGGCGAGTTCCGGCTGGCTGAGCCCCCTGCCCGCGGAAAGGAGTTCGCGGATCTGCCGGTCGGCGGGGAGGAACTCCAGCGCGCGGTCCAGCTCGCCCGCGGCCTCGAGTCCGCGCATCGAGCGCTGGTGGGCGTGGAGCAGGTCGGTGGCCTGGGCAGAGGCGTTGGTGAGCGCGACGTTCTGTGCGTAGTTGTTGCGCAGCACCAGCGAGCCGACCTCGTCGGTCATCTCGGCGAGCAGCTTGTTGCGCTGCTTGACGGTCATGTCGCCGTCCCGGACCAGCCCGTTGAGCAGGATCTTGATGTTCACCTCGTGGTCGGAGGTGTCCACGCCGGCGCTGTTGTCGATCGCGTCGGTGTTGATCTGACCGCCGGACCGGGCGAACTCGATGCGGCCGAGCTGGGTGGCGCCGAGGTTGCCGCCCTCGCCGACGACCTTGGCCCGCAGCTCCTGGCCGCTGACCCGGATCGCGTCGTTGGCCTTGTCGCCGACGTCGGCGTCGGTCTCGGCGGAGGACTTGACGTAGGTGCCGATGCCGCCGTTCCACAGCAGGTCGACGGGTGCCCGCAGGATGGCCTTCATCAGGTCGGCGGGGGTCATCTTGGTGATGCCCGCCTCGATGCCGAGGGCCTCGCGGACGTGCGCGTTGACCGGGATGGACTTCGCGGAACGGGGGTGCACGCCGCCGCCCGCCGAGAGCAGCTTGGTGTCGTAGTCGGCCCAGGAGCTGCGGGGCAGCTCGAAGATGCGGCGCCGCTCGGCGTAGGAGACGGCGGCGTCGGGGGTCGGGTCGAGGAAGATGTGCCGGTGGTCGAAGGCCGCGACCAGCCGGATGTGCTCGGAGAGCAGCATGCCGTTGCCGAACACGTCGCCGGACATGTCGCCGACGCCGACGACGGTGAAGTCCTCGGTCTGGGTGTCGTGGCCCAGCGCGCGGAAGTGGCGCTTGACGGACTCCCAGGCGCCGCGTGCGGTGATGCCCATGCCCTTGTGGTCGTACCCGGCCGAACCGCCGGAGGCGAAGGCGTCGCCGAGCCAGAAGTTGTACGCGACGGCGACCTCGTTGGCGATGTCGGAGAAGCTCGCGGTGCCCTTGTCGGCGGCGACCACGAGGTAGGTGTCGTCCTCGTCGTGGCGGACCACGTCGACGGGCGGCACGGTCTCGCCGGCCACCAGGTTGTCGGTGATGTCGAGCAGCGCCGAGACGAAGACGCGGTACGCGGCGATGCCCTCCGCGAGCCAGGCGTCCCGGTCGAGCGCCGGGTCCGGGAGCTGCTTGGCGACGAACCCGCCCTTGGCGCCCACCGGCACGATCACGGTGTTCTTCACCATCTGCGCCTTGACCAGGCCGAGGACCTCGGTACGGAAGTCCTCGCGCCGGTCGGACCAGCGCAGTCCGCCGCGGGCGACCTTGCCGAAGCGCAGGTGGACGCCCTCGACGCGGGGCGAGTACACCCAGATCTCGAAGGCGGGGCGCGGGGCCGGCAGGTCGGGGATGGCCTGCGGGTCGAACTTCATCGAGACGTAGCCGTGCGGTTCGCCGTCGTCGGCGCGCTGGAAGAAGTTGGTCCGCAGGGTCGCCTTGATGACGGTGAGGAAGGAGCGCAGGATGCGGTCCTCGTCGAGCGAAGCCACCTGGTCCAGCGCACCGTCGAGCTCTTCGAGCAGTCCGTCGGTCAGCTCCCGGCCCGCGTTCTGGCGGGCCGGCGACATCCGGGCCTCGAAGAGGGAGACCAGCAGCCGGGTGGTGTGGACGTTGTCGCGGAGGGTGTCCTCCATGTAGTCCTGGCTGAAGGTCGAACCCGCCTGGCGCAGGTACTTCGCGTAGGCGCGGAGCACCATCGCCTGCCGCCAGTCGAGTCCGGCGCGCAGGACGAGTGAGTTGAAGCCGTCGTTCTCGGCGGCGCCGGTCCAGACGGCGGCGAAGGCCTGCTGGAAGCGGTTGCGGGCGTCGTCGGCGAGGTGGTCGCCGTTGCCCGTGGGCATCCGCAGCCCGAAGTCGTAGATCCAGGCGGTCGTCCGGTCCGCGCAGCGCAGCTCGTACGGGCGCTCGTCGACGACCTCCACGCCCAGGCGCTGGAGCACCGGGAGGACGGCGGAGAGCGAGACGGGCTCGCCGGTCCGGTAGATCTTGAAGCGGCGCTCGCCGGGCAGTGCGCCGACCGGCTCGTACAGGCTGAGCGCGAAGTCCTTCTCGCCCGCCTTGAGCGCTTCGAGGTGGACCAGGTCGGCCACGGCGGCGCGCGGGGAGTGGTCGGCCTTGTAGCCCTCGGGGAAGGAGCGGGCGTAGCGGCGCAGCAGTTCGGCGGCGCGCTCCTCGCCGCATTCGGCGTTCAGGGCCTCCTGGAAGCCGTCCGCCCAGGAGCGGGCGGCCTCGACGAGACGTGCCTCGATGTGGTCGGTGTCGGCGTCGGTCAGGTGCGGCAGTTCGGTGCCGGGGGCGACCCGGACGACGAAGTGCAGCCGGGACAGGATCGACTCGGTGTTCCAGGCGGTGAAGTCGACGCTGGTGCCGCCGAGTTCTTCCTTGAGGATGTCGATCAGCCGCAGCCGGACACCGGTGGTGTAGCGGTCGCGCGGCAGGTAGACGAGGGCGGAGTAGTAGCGGCCGTACTCGTCCTGGCGCAGGTAGAGCCGCAGCCGGCGGCGTTCCTGGAGGTAGAGCACCGAGGTGACGATCGAGCGGAGCTGATCGGTCGGCGTCTGGAACATGTCGTCGCGCGGGTAGGTCTCCAGGATCTGGAGCAGGTCGCGGCCGTCGTGGCTGTTGTCCGAGAAGCCGGCGCCCTCCAGCACCTCGGCGACCTTGCGGCGGACGACCGGGACCCGGCGCACCGACTCGGTGTAGGCGGCGGACGAGAAGAGGCCGAGGAAGCGGCGCTCGCCGACGACGTTGCCGTCGGCGTCGAACTTCTTCACGCCGACGTAGTCGAGGTAGCTCGGGCGGTGGACCGTGGAGCGGCTGTTGGCCTTGGTCAGGATGAGCAGCTTGTGCTCGCGGGCCTTGGCGCGGGCGTCGGCGGGCAGCCGGTCGAAGGACGGGCTCACGGGGTGCGCCTCGTCCTCGTGGTGCTTCGGGTCGGATCGCAGGATGCCGAGGCCGGTGCCGGGCACGGCGGCCAGCGAGTCGCCGTTCTTCAGTGAGTACTCGCGGTATCCGAGGAAGGTGAAGTGGTCGGCGGCGAGCCAGCGCAGCAGCTCGCCGGCCTCCTCGATCTCCTCGGCGGGGAGGTCGTCGGTGGGCTCGTCGCCCAGGCCGTCCGCGATGCGCAGCGCGGCGGCGCGCATCTTGTCCCAGTCCTCGACGGTCTCCCGTACGTCGGACAGGACGCGCAGCAGGTCGGCGGTGATCGCCTTGAGGTCCTCGCGGTCGGTCTCCCGGTCGGTCTCCACGTGGATCCAGGACTCCACGAGGACGTCGTGCGGGAGTGCCGCCCCGGCGGTGCCGGCGTCCTTGCGGCCCTTGCTCTGGGGGCCCCGGGGGACGCCGGATCCGTCGGTGAGGACCTCCAGCAGCTTGCCGGTGACGTCGCGGCGCACCAGGACCTGGGGGTGGATGACCAGGTGGATGCCCCGGTTCTGGCGGGACAGTTCGTTGGTGACGGAGTCGACGAGGAACGGCATGTCGTCGGTGACGACCTCGACCACGGAGTGGCTGGACGTCCAGCCGTTCTCCTCCACGGTCGGGGTGTGCACCCGGACGTTGGCCGTGCCCTGGGGACGGTTCTCGGCCAGCCGGTAGTGCGAGGCGGCGGCGCCGAAGACGTCGACCGGGTCCCGGCCGCTCAGGTCCTCCGGGGCGGTGTGCAAGTAGTAGCGCTGGAGGTAGGAGAGGAGCATGTCCCGGCCGGACCGCTCGTCCCCGTCCGTGCCGGCCGAGGCGACGCGTACCCGGGGGGTACCCCCCGGGCCGCCGGCACCACCGCCCGGGCTGTTGTCAGCTACCTCGGCGGCCCGTGCGAGCAGCTCGGCCTTGGCTTCGTCCAGCTTGGTCTGCATGTCCTCTGGCTCCTGTCGCGCGCCATTGCGTGACGTAGGTGAGAAAAGCGGCACAACGCCACGACGCGGGGTATCCGGTCGTAGTCGACGCTATGCCGCGATGAGAGATACCCGGGACCAAATCGGCGATATTCAGCCGTGGGTCGGGGTGACGGCGATCACGGACGGCCCGGGTGCGGGTGCACTCCGGAACCGGGCCGGGGGCTTCGATGCCCCCGAGGCGTATCGCGCTGATCACGGGCACCAGGCTATCTCGCCCGGAGGGGTGGCCGTCATGAACCGTATGTGTACAAACGAAGAGCCGCGCTTTGGACAGTTCGTACAGTGCGTCACCCGCTCGCGGCAGGGGCGCGCCCTCTTGGCGTACGCGCCCGGCCGGTGCAGGCTGGTCCCCGCCGCACACGGCCGGCGCGCGCCCGCACCCGGCCGACCCACGAACCCTGGGGGCCCCGTCATGGCACCGAAGATCCTGCTCGTCACCGGCGACGCGGCCGAGTCGCTGGAGGTCCTCTACCCGTACCAGCGCCTGCGCGAGGAGGGGTACGAGGTCGACATCGCCGCCCCCGAACGCAAGACCCTCCGCTTCGTGGTCCACGACTTCGAGCCCGGCTTCGACACGTACACCGAGAAGCCCGGCTACACCTGGCCGGCCGACCTCGCGTTCTCCGAGGTGGTGCCCGGCGACTACGCCGCCCTGGTGATCCCCGGCGGCAGGGCACCGGAGTACCTCCGCAACAACGCCGACCTGAAGGCGATCGTCGCCGCCTTCTTCGAGGACGCCCGTCCGGTCGCGCAGATCTGCCACGGCCCCCTGATCACCGCCGCGACGGGCAGCCTCGACGGGCGCGAGGTGACCGCCTACCCGGCGCTGGAGCCGGACATGCGGACGGCGGGGGCCGCCTTCCAGGACGCGGAGGCGGTGGTCGACGGCACCCTCGTCTCCTCGCGCGCCTGGCCCGACCACTCGGCGTGGATGCGCGAGTTCCTCAAGGTGCTGCGCGCGAAGGCCCCGGTCGCCTGAGACATCCATCCGCCCGGGGACCGACGGCGTCCGGCCCCGGGCGGCCTCAGGCCGTCATCGACTCCGCCAGCGCCACCGCTTCGGCCAGGCTGTCCACCACCGGCACGCCGGCCTCCTCCAAGGCGGCCCGATCGTGCGAGCCCCCGGTGAACAGCACGGCCCGGGCGCCGACGTGCGCGGCGGCCACGGCGTCGTCCACCGCGTCCCCGATGATCACCGCGTGCTCCGGGTCGACCGTGCCGAGCGCGGCGAAGTGACGCTCCATGTGGAGCGCCTTGCTGCCGCCGGAGGGTCCGGTGCGCCCGTCGACCCGGACGAAGTGCTCCTCGATGCCGTACCCGCGCACGGTCGGCACCAGCTGTTCGTGGCCGTGCATGCTCAGCAGTGACTGGCTGCGGCCGTCCCGCCGCCAGCCCGCGAGCAGCTCGGCGGCGCCGTCGGTGAGGAGGCAGGCCGCGCGGAGTGCGGCGTAGGCGTCGTGGAAGACGACGTCCATCCGCTGCCATTCGGCGTCGTTCGGTATCCGGCCCAGCAGCCGCTCGTAGAAGAGCGGTATGGGCACGCAGTACGTCGAGCGGTACCGCTCCACCGTGATCGGCGCGAGCCCCACCTCGGCGAAGGCCGAATTGGTCGCCCCGACGACGGCGTGGATGTCGTCCAGGAGCGTGCCGTTCCAGTCCCAGACCAGATGTGTGCGGTTCTCGCCGTGCTTCGCCATGGGAAAGACCGTACCCGGCGGGTCCGACAACCGGGAGAGCCTCCCGTGACCGTCCGGGACGGCCCTCTGCCGCCCGGCCTCAGCCGAGCAGCTGCGGGATCTCCTGCACGCCGAACCAGAGCAGCTCGTGGTCCTCCGCACCGTCCACGGTGAACCGCGCGTCGTCGTCGCCGTGGTCGGCGGCGCCCAGGGCCGCGGCTGCCGCCGTCACGTCCTTCTCGGCTTCGTCGGAGTCCACGTGCACGGCCGCCGCCTTGGCGAGCGGCACGGCCGAGGCGAGGCGCACCTCGCCGACCGAGTCGGGGTCCAGGCCCCCGTCGGGGTCGCCGAGCGCGTCACCGTCCGGTACGTCGAACGCGACGACGACCCGACGGCGCGGCTCCTCGGGCAGGGCGGCGATCAGCCGGAGCGAGGCGGCGGCGGCCCGGCTGAGCGCCGCGTACTCCAGCTCCTCGATGTCGTCGGAGACGTACCACTCGCGCAGCCCGGGGGTCACCGCGTAGGCGGTCAGCGGTCCGGGGCCCAGCTCGCCCGCCCCGTGCGCCGCGGCGAGACCGGAGAGGGTCAGGGGGACGTACACGCGCATGGCTTGGCCGCTTTCGTAGTCGACAGACGCCCTCAGGATACGTCGGCGGTCCCCCTTCGGGGCGTGGCGGGGACCCACTCCCGGACGGTCCCCGGGGCTCGGCCGTCCGCCCGCTCCTCGGGCGCCTGCCCGCCCCCTCACCCGGATAGGTGATCCGTGCCGTACGTCCCGGACGGCCCCGGCGCCCCTTGCGGCCTCGTCGCGACTCCCCGTAGAAGATGCGCAACGCAACGTCGCCGTCCGGTACGACCGGACGGCCTCACACGGGGGCGATGACCATGAGCACGGACCGGACCAGGACCTTACGCGCGGATCGCCGCACCCGTCCCGAACAGCGCGGCAGCACCCGCCCGGCGGGCGGCAGGCCCACGGGCCGCCGCGACCAGCGCCGGCCCGGCACCGTCCCGGCACGGCGCGGCCCGCTTCCGGCGCGGGGCCCGGTGCGCCCGCACCACTGGTTCGCGGAACGGCTGCTCGCCGTACTCAGCGGGCGCCGTCCGGTCCACTGGATGCTCGGCCACACGGTGGGCGAGGCGTACGACCAGCTCGCCGAGCTGGCCCCCGGCGCCCCGCTGCGCGCCGTCTGGGGCGACAGCCCCGTACTGCGCGGGTGTTACGGCGCGCAGCCCGCGACCGGCGTGGTCGAGGCGTTCGCGAGCATCTGGGGCGGCGGCCGGGTGCACGCCATGGCGTTCCGGCTGGAGCAGGGCGCCGATCTGCGCTGGCGCTGCGCGGCGGTGGAACTCGGCGGCGAGCGCCTGCCGGCCTGAGTCCGGTACGCGCCACGGGCCGGCACGACGGCCCGGCCGGCCCCGGTCCGGTACACGCCGGGGGGCGCGGCGGCCCGCGGCCCCCGCACCGGCGACGGCCGGTACGAGAAAC
>NZ_JBHWZJ010000303.1:0-8275 GCF_042728415.1 Streptomyces sp. NPDC060198
GCCCGGTGAACGTTTCCACCCACAACGCCTCAGCCCGCAACACCCCACCCATACAGGAGAAATACCCGAAGCGCAGGCTTCTGCAACACGCTTTAGGACCCAAGCCCCCGCCGGGGCGCAGGACGGTACCGACGAGCAGGTTGCAGAGGGAAGTGTGTCAGAGAACAGCGACATCGCCCGGGCAGGCCGACTGACCGCCTGCGAGACACGCGCGAACGGGATCAGCGTGATCACGCTGACCGGTGAGATCGACGACCACACCGGCATCCTCCTCACGCAAGCGCTCGCCGCCCCCCGCGAAGCGGGCCTCCACCGCATCGTGGCGGATCTCGGCGCAGTCACCTTCATGGACTCCACCGGCATCAACATTTTCCTCGCCGCCCACCAGACCGCCCACGCCGACGGCGGCTGGCTACGCCTGGCAGCGGCCGGCGACGGGGTGCTGCGGATGCTGCGCATCGTCGGCGTCGACTCCGTGATCGGCCTCCACCAGGACGTTCCCGCGGCTTTGAAGGGCTGACCACTCGCCAGGGGGCTGTCCGCCGTACCGCCCGGGTCGAGCTCCGATGGAGCAGCCCCGCTGTTGCCGGACTGCCGACTTCGCCGCCGACGGTCAGTCATGTCCAGGTGTCCGGGTGAGTGTTCGCCTGAGCCGGGGGCAGGGGGAAGGGCGGACGGGGTAGCGCGCGAGGAAAGGCAGACCCATGACAGTGACGCCAGTGAGCACCACCACCCCGTCCGGCACGGTGACGGAGTCCGAGACTGCGAACTGGGCACGGCCACACGCCGGGACGCGGGACCTGCCGTGGGTGGAGGATGCGGGGAAGGTCGCACCGAAGGACGCGAGGGCTCTCTCGAAGCTGTTCTTCGACCGCCTTCAGACGGTGGAGGAGGGGACCCGCGAGCATCAGTACGCGCGCAATACGCTGATTGAGATGAACCTGTCGCTGGTCCGCTTCGCGGCGCAGCGTTTCCGCAACCGCGGGGACGGTGATCTGGAGGACATCATCCAGGTCGGCACGATCGGCCTGATCAAGGCGGTTGACCGCTTCGACCTCTCGCGGGAAGTCGAGTTCGTCACCTTCGCCATCCCTTACATCGTCGGTGAGATGAAGCGGTTCTTCCGTGACACCACCTGGGCCGTCCACGTACCCCGGCGGCTGCAGGAACTGCGCGTCGAGCTCGCGAAGGCAAAGGAACACCTGGCTTCCCAGTTCGACCGCGACCCCACCGTCACAGAACTCGCGGCCCACCTGAAACTCGACGAGGACGAGGTGCTCGAAGGTCTGGTCGCCGCCAACGGCTACACCGCCGGCTCTCTCGAAGTTCCCGCCGACGCCGGCCCCGGCGCCCAGGGCCGGCGAAGCTACGCGGACGTGGTCGGCGAACACGATCCCGCGATGGAGATGGTCGAGAACCTGCACACCCTCGCCCCTCTCCTGACGCAGCTCGACGACCGCGAGCGCCTCATCGTCCAGATGCGCTTCGGCGCGGAAATGACCCAGGCCCAGATCGGCATGGAACTCGGGCTTTCCCAGATGCACATCTCCCGCCTGCTCACCCGCATCATCGGCAAGCTCCGGGCCGACATGAGCGTCGGCGCCTGACGCACCGCCCGGACACCGAACGCCGCTGAGGGCTTGCGGGGAGTCAAGGTGTTGCTTCCCTGCAAGCCCTCAGCCTCGACCTTTCGTGACGGTCCGCTGGTTCTCCGACCAGCCGGTACCGCCGAGCGAGCCAGGAGACCCTCGTCGGCGCCCGGCGCAACGCGGGCCTGCTGGGGAGGTTCCTCGTGGGCTCGGGCATGGTCACCGGCACGTTCGTCGCCGCGGTGGTGGGGCTGGCGGGCTGGCTCGCCGTGGACGGACAGCTCAGCATCGGCGGGCTGATCACCGCCGTCGGCCTCGCCCAGGCACTGCTGCCGCAGATCCAGGCGATCGCGAGCACGTCCGTCCCCAACCTCGCCGGCGGCCGCGCCTCGTCCGTGCGGGTACTCGGCGTACTGCGGGACAGCGGCACGCCGACCGCTGGACCCGGCGTGGCTCCCCGGCGGGAGGTCACCACCGCGCTGCCGGAGCTGGACGTACGGGTACCGGGCGTCTCCGGGCCCGGCGTGACGATCCGGGTCGAGCCCGGCGAGCTCGTGGGCGTACGCGCCGACGACCCGACCGCCGCCCGAGTCGTCGAGGCGCTGCTGGACCCGCGGGCCCAAGGAGGGGTCGAGGCGCGGCTCGACGGGACAGCGACACAGAACCTCTCCCCCGTCGAGTACCGCTCCCGGGTCACGGTCGCACCGCACCGCACCGCACCACACTGTTCAGCGGCACCCTCCGCGACAACGTCGCCGTCGTCGCGGACTCGCCCGCGCGGGTGGACGCCGCCGTACGAGCCGCCGCCTGCGGCGACTTCGCGGCCGACCTCGACGTCCCGGTCGGCGAGGGCGGCAACCGGCTCTCGGGCGGCCAACGCCAGCGGGTGGCGCTCGCCCGTGCCCTCGCGAGCGACGCCCCGGTGCTCGTACTGCACGACCCGACCACCGCGGTCGACTCGGTCACCGAGCACGCGATCGCGGGCCGGCTGCGCGGTGTCCGGGCAGGCCGCTCGACGCTGCTGATCACCTCGGCCCCGGCGCTGCTCGCCGTCTGCGACCGTGTCGTCGAACTGTCCGACAACGTACCCGCGACCTCAAGGACGGCTCAGTGAGCGGCATTTCCGTCGTACCCGGGACCACCGCTTCCGATGCCGGACAGCCCGGACTGCCGGTGGCGAGCGGGCGCGAGACGGTCAGGGAGGTGTGGCGGCTCAGCCACGGGTACCGGCTCCGGCTCGCCGCGACCGAGGTGCTGGGGATCGTCAGCACCGGCGTCGACCTGGTCGTCTCCGTGGCGATCGGATCCCTCGTCGACCATGTGCGGGCCGGTACCGCGAGCCTCGCCACCGTGCTGACGACCACGGTCGTCATGACGCTCTCGGCAGTCCTCGGTGCCGCGGGCACCGCGCTGACCATCGTGCTCGCCACCCGCGTCTACCACTCCCTCGTCGCCGCGCTGCGCGAGCAGTTCGTGGGCCGCGCCATGACGCTCCCGCAGCACCTCGTCGAACGCGCCGGTACCGGAGACCTGATATCCCGGTCCAGCGACGACGTCACCGCTGTCGCCGACGCCGCCCCCGCCGTGATCCCGGTGCTCACCGTCACCGCCTTCACCATCCTCGTGTCGCTGGGCGGGCTCGCTGCACTGGAATGGCCCTACGCGGTCGCTTTCGCCGTCGTGCTGCCGGTCTACGCGCTGGCCGTGCGGTGGTACCTGCGCGTCGGCCTGGGGGTCTACCGCGCCGAGCGCACGGCGATGAGCGCGCGCGCCCAGCAGATCCACGAGTCCCAGCGCGGCTACGCCACCGTGCTCGGCTTCGGGCTCGGCGAGCAGCGGCACCGGGCCGTGATGACGGACTCCTGGCGCGTCGCGACGCGGTCCCTGCGCGCACGCACCGTGCTGAGCATGCTCAACGCCCGGCTCAACCTCGGCGAGTGCCTGAGCCTGGCCGCCGTACTCGTCGTCGGCTTCGTCCTCATCGACCACGGCGCGTCGACCGTCGGCGGCGCCACCACCGCCATGCTCCTCGTGCTGCGCCTGCTCGGTCCGGTCAACCAACTGCTGCTGGTCATCGACACCCTCCAGTCCGCCCTCGCCTCACTGAGCCGCATGATCGGGGCCGCCACGATTCCGCTCAGCCCCCCGGGCGCCGGGCCACGAGCACCGCCCTCCACCTCGACGAGGTCTCGTTCCGTTACGGCGAGGGGCCACGGGTACTCGACGACATCACCCTCACCGTCCCGTCCGGTCAGCACGTGGCCGTCGTCGGCGTGTCCGGGGCGGGCAAGACCACGCTCGCCGGAGTCGTCGCCGGCACCCACCTGCCCGAGGCAGGGCGGGTGGCCCGCCCCGGCCGTACCGCGATGATCACCCAGGAGATCCACGTCTTCGCAGGCACCCTGCGCGACAACCTCACCCTCGCCGCGCCCACGGCCACCGACCACGACCTCCACGCAGCACTGGAAGCCACCGGAGCCGCACCGCTCCTCGATCTTCTACCCGACCGGCTGGACACCCCGCTGGGTGTCGGCGGACACCCCCTCACCGACGCACAGGCGCAACAACTCGCCCTCGGCCGACTGCTGCTCACCGACGCCGACCTGGTGATCCTCGACGAGGCGACCGCCGAAGCGGGCTCCACCGACGCCGGACAGCTCGACCGCGCCGCCGACGCCGTCCTCGCCGGGCGCACCGCGGTCGTGGTCGCGCACCGCCTCTCCCAGGCAGCGACCTGCGACCGGATCATGGTCATGGAACGCGGCCGGATCGTCGAGACCGGCACCCACGGAGAGCTGGTCGACGCCGGCGGTGTCCACGCCGGATTGTGGGCCGCCTGGGAGGCCACCCGGTAGCCGTCGTATGACCGAGGCAGGATCAGCCACAGCCTGCAGAGCGTGTCGTCCGTTCTGCCCGGGGCCGACAGAACGAAGGTACTGACGGTCGTGGCACATCGAGTGCCTCGGTACGGGCTGCGTGAGCGCGGTCAGGTGGGGCCGCCCTCGCTGATCGGCAGAACCGTCCGAACGGCATCTTCACCACGCGCCCATGGACACGGGCTGGACGGCCCGATGCATCGTCGTACAAGTCGAAACCGGTACCTCACCAGCGGCGACTAGTCGGCCGGCCGCGGGCCGGTGCGGGGGAAGCGGACGGGTGCCTGGAAGCGGGCGCGGCGGGCGGCTCGGCGGAAGGTGGTGAGGACGGCGGGGCCGGCGAGCAGGATGCAGACGAAGTTGGTGACGGCCCGCCCGGTGTCCCAGCCGAGTGAGGTGGCGAGGTCGAAGGCGAGGTAGCGGTGCCACTGCTCGGTGAAGGGCAGGCCGGGGAGGTAGGCGATGGAGCTGTCGGGGTCGAGGGAGAACGGCCAGAAGGACAGGTTCAGCAGGAAGCCGAAGAGGTAGCCCGAGGCCGATCCGTAGGCGGCGAGCATCAGGACCTCGCGGCGCCCGGTCGCGCGCGGGAGGAAGCCGGCGAGCATGCCGACGAAGGCGCAGCCGAACATCTGGTACGGCATCCAGGGGCCGACGCCCCCGGTGATGAGCGCGGAGGTGAAGAGGGAGGTGCAGCCGAGGGTGAAGCCGAAGCCGGGTCCGTAGACGCGGCCCGCCAGGACGAGGACGAAGAAGACGGTCTCGATGCCCGCCGTTCCGGCGCCGAGAGGGCGCAGGGCCGCGTTGACGGCGGACAGTACACCGAGCATGGCCAGCGCCTTGGAGCTGATGCCGCCTTCGGCGATCTCGGAGAGCACCACGCAGAGCACGAGGACGAGGAGGACGCCGAAGATGAGGGGCGGGGCGTAGTTCGAGCCGAACTTTCCGGGGGCGACGACGAAGGGCCAGAAGAAGGCGACCACCCCGAGGAAGGCGGCGAGGGCGATGACCAGCGAGACGCGGGTGGTGAGCCGGATCGCCGTCGCGTTGCCGGTGCTCATGTCGGGTCCTCTCCGTCGCGGGTGGTCGGGGCGTCGGCTGCGAGGGCGGCGGTCACCTGGTCGACGGTGAGGAAGGGCAGCGGTGCGAGGATCTTCGCGGTCTGCGGGGCGAACACCGGTGAGGCGACGATGACTTCACTGGTGGGTCCGTCGGCGACGACGTCGCCTTCGGCCATGACGACGACCCGGTCGGCGGTGCGGGCCACGAACTCGACGTCGTGCGTGGAGATGACCACGGTCCTGCCCTCTTCGGCGAGTGCGGCCACGATCCGGGTCAGTTCGGCCTTGGCCCGGTAGTCGAGCCCGCGGGTGGGTTCGTCGAGGAGCACGACCCCTGGAGCGGCGGTGAGTTGTATCGCGAGGACGAGGGCGAGCTTCTGTCCTTCGGACAGGTCCCGGGGGTGGGTCGCGCCGTCGATGCCCGGGGCGAGTCGGTCGAGGATCGCCCTCGCACCCGACACCTCCCGTCCTCCGGTGGACTCGCGGTCGGCCTGGTCGAGTTCCTGCTCGACGCTCTCCAGGTACAGGAGGTCGGCCGGGGTCTGCGGTACGAGGCCGACGAGCCGGCGGGCGTCGGCGGCGGGCAGGGTGTGCGGATCACCGGAGGCGTCCTCGCCGGGCGCGGTGACCCGTACGGTTCCGGCCCGGCGTGGGCCGGAGCCCTGGAGCGCCCAGAGCAGGGAGGACTTGCCGGAGCCGTTGCGGCCCATCAGGGCGGTGATCTCCCCGCTGCGCAGGTCGAGGTCGACGCCGCGCACGGAGGGGACCCCGTGGTAGGTGACGGTGACGCCGCGCGCGGTCAGCAGGACGGGGTTGCTGGATGAGGGGGCGGGGCGGACCGGGGTGGGGGTGACGCCGGTGAGCCGGGTGCGCAGCGGGGCGGCGGCGCGGCGGGCGTCGCGTACGGACAGGGGGAGCGGGTTCCAGCGGGCGGCGCGGGCCAGTTCCACGAGGGGCGGGGCGATGGTCGAGGTACGCAGGATGTCTGCCGGCGGTCCGTGGACGAGGTGCCCGTCGCCGGGGAGGTGGACGACGCGGTCGGCGTACTGCACGACGCGCTCCAGGCGGTGTTCGGCCATGAGGACGGTGACGCCGAGGTCGTGGACGAGCCGGGTGATGGCCGCGAGGACTTCGTCGGCGGCGGTGGGGTCCAGGGCGGAGGTGGGTTCGTCCAGGACGAGGACGCGGGGGTGCGCGGTGAGGACGGAGCCGATGGCCACGCGTTGCTGCTGGCCGCCGGAGAGTTCGTACAGGGCGCGGTGGCGCAGGTCGGCGAGGCCCAGCAGGTCCAGGGTCTCTTCGACGCGTTTGCGCATGACCGATGGTGCGATGGCCAACTGCTCCATCGCGTAGGCGAGTTCTTCTTCCACGGTGTCGGTGACGAAGCCGTCGAGCGGGTCCTGGCCGACGACGCCGACGACGTCCGCGAGCTCTCGGGGCGGGTGGGTGGCGGTGTCTCTGCCGTCGACGGTGACGCGGCCGTAGAGGGTGCCGCCGGTGAAGTGCGGCACCAGCCCGTTGACGGCGCCCAGGAGGGTGGACTTGCCGACGCCGGTGTGGCCGACGACGAGGCAGAGTTCGCCCTCTTCGACGGTGAGGTCGACCTCGCGCAGAGCGGGTTGGGCGGCGTCGTCGTACGCGACGGTGACCTGGTCGAAGGTGATCACGTGGCTCCGGTTTTCTCGGTGTTCTGCGGGGCTGCGACCGGGTGATGGTGGGGCGGGGTCGGCGGTGGTGCGAGGAATCCGGCGGTTCCGGCGAGCAGGATCGCGGCGGTCGGCACCAGGGGCAGGGTGGGCCAGCTGAGTGGGTAGATCGAGGGGTTGAGCTCGGCCGCGTCGTAGCCCATGTTGCTGAAGAGGAGGACGGCCGAGAGGACTCCCGTCGCGGCGACGGCCCATTCGGGCAGCAGCCAGGGGTCGGGGCGGTAGGTGGTCCGGGTGACTCTGCGTCCGCCCAGCCGCAGACCGGCCACGCACAGCGCGGCTCCCGCGGTCATGGCGGGCAGGCCGAGGAAGCGGGGGGCGGTCGCGTCGAGGAGCCCGTAGGCGCCGGTGCACAGGCCGCACATGCCCAGGAGCATGAGTGCGCCGGTGATCCGCCGGGAGCGGCGGGTGGCGGTGCCGGCGCGGCCGTAGCCCCGGGAGTCCATGCCGGCCGCGAGCCGGAGGGACCGTTCGAGGGCGTCCTCCAGGACGGGGACGACGATGCCGCGCAGTGCCTTGAGTCCCTTGTTGCGCCCGGCGCGGAGTCTGCGGGCGCGGGCGACCCGTTGCACGCTCTGGACGAGTTGGGGGGCGACGCTGATGGCGACGGTGACGGCGACGCCGAGTTCGTGGAGCGCGCCGGGCAGGATGCGCAGCGCGCGTTTGGGGTTGGCGAGGGTGTTGGCGGCGCCGACGCAGCACAGCATGCAGGCCAGGCGCAGTCCGTCGGTCGCGGCCGAGAGGACCGCCTCCAGCGATACGGGGCCGCCGAGCTGGATGCCCGCGTACCAGTCGGGGGTGGGGATGTGCGGGAGGGAGAAGAGGAAGTGGTCGTGCGGGGTGATGCCGGTGGCGAAGACGGCCCGGAACACGACGCGGATCACGACGACGGTGAGGGCGAGGTAGAGGTAGTACGTGAAGCCGCGGGCCCAGGGGGCTTCGGTGCGGCGCGCGGTGACGACGTAGCCGAGGACGGCGAGGACGAGGAACAGCAGCAGCGGGTTGTTGGTGCGGCTCACCGCCGTCGCCAGGGCGAGGGCCCAGAC
>NZ_JBHWZJ010000304.1:0-8253 GCF_042728415.1 Streptomyces sp. NPDC060198
TTCGCTTTCCAGTTCTTCGCTTTCGCGTTTCCCTTTCCGGCGAGTCCGACTCTATCAGATCCTTTCGGGCCTGATTCCCAGTCAGCGGGCTTGTCCTCCGGGCCGTTGCGGCCCTTCCGACGAGTGAGACGTTAGCGGATTCCCGGGCTCCGACGCTAATCGGGGCTGTTCTCTCGAACAGGCAATCCTCATTTCACACAACCACGCGCAAAGGCACACGACGAGAAGTCGGGCCTTGTTGAATGGTGGTGCGGAATGACTGTCCGGGGACCGACCGGGGTCGGCGCTCACGACGGACAGCTCGGAGAACATTACGGATCCGTGGGCGTCCTGTCAAACCTGGCTGTTCCGCAGGCGGGCGAAGCTCGCGCGCCCCCGCTGGAGCCTGCCCGACGACTGCCGGCTCCTCCTCCTTACCCATGCCGATCGCTCACTCGGCGGTGAGCCGGTCGTGCCCGGCCGCCGCCCCACGGATCGCTCAATCCCGGTAGTGGTCCTCGACGGGGGTACGGGCCTCGGCGAAGAGGGCCGGGCCGTCCTGCGGGACCTCCGGCCAGGCGCCGGAGTCCGGGTTGAGCGCGACGAGCTGTTCGGTGGAGAGCGCGTACACGACCCGGCCGAGGCCGGAGCGGACGATGCCGCCCGCGCACATCTGGCAGGGCTGGCAGCTGGTGTACATCGTGGTGCGCGCCGCCGTGTCGGCGTCGAGCTCGCGGGCCGCCCAGCGGGCGAGCTTCAGTTCGGGGTGGGCGGAGATGTCGTCGTCGCGCCGCACGGTGTTGTGCGCTTCGGCGAGGACGGTGCCGTCCTCGGCGGCCAGCAGGGAGCCGTACGGTGCGTCTCCCAGGGTGACTGCGCGGGCGGCGAGACCGATGGCGCGGCGCAGCAGTGTCTCGTCGGCGTCGGTGATCACGCGGGTGTCCTCCAGTGGTCGGCCACGGTGGCGAGCGCCCGCCAGGCCGTTTGGGGCCTGCGGGTTTCCTCCGGGTCTCCGTCGTACGGATCGAGTACGACGGTATCGGCGCCGAGGCGCTCCAGCTGGTCGAGATCGTCGAGGACCTGTTCCAGGGTTCCGACCCCGGCGGGACGGTCGGGGTCGTCGACGGGTGCGGCGGTCAGCCGCAGGGCGATGCGGGGAGCGAAGCCCGGCAGGCTCTGCCGCTCGACGACCGACCGCAGCCAGGGGACGGTGTTGTTCAGCGGGTGCCAGGGGGCGTCGAGCCGGACGGCGCGGCGGACCGCCGCGTCGCTGTTGCCGCCGATCCAGATCGGTACCGACGCGGTGGGGCCGTGGCCGTCCTCCTGCCATGCCTCGCGAAGGGCGTCCAGGTACTGGTCGGTCAGCTTGCCGCGCTCGGAGAACGGCACGCCCAGGGCGGCGAACTCCTGCCGGGCCCAGCCCACGCCCACCCCGAGCACGAACCGCCCGCCGCTGAGCCGGTCCAGGTTGCCCGCCATGCGGGCGACCAGCAGGGGGTGCCGGTAGGGCATCACCAGCACGGTCGTGCCCAGGCGCAGCCGGGTGGTGACGGCCGCCAGCCAGGACAGGGTGGTGAAGGGTTCGTGGAACGGTTCTGGGTACTGCCCGGCCACGTCCGGGGTGACGGCCACGTGGTCCGACACCATGAGGAGGTCGTACCCCAGACCTTCCACGGTCCGCGCCCACTCGCGCAGGGTGCCGGGGTCGGTTCCCGGCCCGAAGTTGGGTACGTTGACGCCCAGTTGCATGGCAGAAGGCTATCCCCGTGATCATGTCGCGGGGAACGGACTCTTCGCCGGATCGGCGGCCGGCGTCCGTGGTTTTCCCGGTAGATTCGCTTCATGGCCGCGAATCTCGACGACGTCGACTGGGCGATCATCACCCAGTTGCAGCAGGAGGCCCGGATCTCCCTGAGCGAGTTGGGGCGGCGGGTGAGCCTCAGCCCCTCCGCCACCACCGAGCGGGTGCGTCAGCTGGAGGCGCTGGGCGTCATCACCGGGTACTCCGCGACGGTCGACCTGGCCAAGGTCGGTTATCCGGTGCTCGCCGTCGTCCGGCTGAAGTACCCGGGCAACCGGCACCAGCCGCTGCACCGGCTGCTGGCCGACCGCCACGAGATCCTGGAGTGCCTGCGGACCACCGGCGACGACTGCTACACGCTGAAGCTGGCCGCGACCTCCATGGAGCATCTGGAGTCGCTCGTGGACGAGCTGGCCGGATTCGGGAGTACGACCACGAGCGTGGTCTACAGCCGGACGCTGCCCGCGCGCGGCCCGCGCCGGCCCTGACGCGCCCCTCCCGGGTGGTTCACACCGGCGCGTGGACGTCCTCCAGTTCCTGGAGGAGGCGGCGCTTGGGCCGCGCGCCCACCATCGACTTCACCGGTTCGCCGTCGCGGAAGACCATCAGGGTCGGCATGGAGAGCACGCCGTAGCGGGCGGCGACCCCGGGGTTGTGGTCGACGTCGATCTGCACGATCTTGATCCGGTCGGCCTCTTCCCGCGCGATCTCGCTGAGCACCGGGGCGAGCTGGCGGCAGGGGCCGCACCAGTCGGCGGTGAACTCCACCAGGACCGGCAGTCCGGCGCCGAGCACCTCGCCGTCGAAGGTCTCATCGGTCACCTCGGCGACGCCTTCTGCATGGATCATCTGTCATCCTCCCAGTTCACAGCGGGGTTCCGGGCCGCCGGGAAGTCCGGCGGCCACCTCGACCTCGGCGCGGGCGAGCTGTGCGCCGACCTCGGTCCGTACGGTCTGCAGCTGTGCGATCAGCGCGTCCAGCTCATCGAGCTTCCGCCGGTAGACGGCGAGCGACGCGGGGCAGGCGTCCCCCGCCGGGTGCCCTGCCCGCAGGCACTCCACGAACGGCCGGGTCTCCTCCAGGTCGAACCCGAAGTCCTGGAGGGTCCGGATCTGGCGGAGCTGCCTCAGGTCGCTCTCGTCGTACGTGCGATAGCCGTTCTCGGACCGTCGCGCCCTCAGCAGACCCCGCGACTCGTAGTAGCGCAGTGTCCGCGTCGTCGTCCCGGCCCGTTCGGCCAGCTCACCGATTCGCATGGCCCGACCGTAATCCTTGACGCCGACGTCAAGGCAAGGAGTCGGTCCCACTGCCGGTCGTTCAGGAGGGGACGGGGACCTCCGCCAGGACGCGGGCCAGTTCGCGCGGCGTGGAGAACATCGGCCAGTGGCCGGTTTCCATCTCGACCAGCCGCCAGCGGTCGCTCTTCAGCAGCTCGGCCACGTCGTCGTTGGGCTCCGGGCCGTCGAGCAGGCACTTGACGTAGGTGGCGGGCAGCTCGCCGAGCGGGCGGGTGAGTACGGCGGGCTCGGTGAGGGTGGCGCCGGGGTGGGGGGTCGCACCGTCGAGGAGCCGGCCGATCTGCGCGTCGGTGAGGTCCTGTCCCTCGAACTCCTCGGCGGGCGGTGGGGGCCAGGAGCCGCCGTTCTCGGCGATGGCGGCCACCACGCTCCCGCCCCAGGGGGTGGAGACGAAAGCCCTTCCGTCGGCGGGGACTTCGGAGTCCACGAACACCACGTGCGCGAGCCGGTCCCCGATGCGTGCGGCGGCCTGGCCCACGGGGACGCCCGCGTAACTGTGGCCGACGAGCACCACCTCGGCCGGTCCGGCGTGTTCGACCGCGTCCACGACGTCCCTCACGTGCGTCTGCTGCCCCGCAGGTGCGTCACGCTTCTCCGCGAGTCCGGAGAGGGTCACCGGATGGACGGTGTGCCCGCCCCGGCGCAGCTCTTCGGCCACCTCGTCCCATGCCCGGCCTCCGAGCCAAGCCCCTGCCACCAGCACGTAGTTCGTCATCCCGGCACCGTAGCGCGGGGCACTGACAGGCCTTGGGTGCGGACGTCGGAGGCCCGGAGCGTCCCCCTGGTGGGGTGCGGCCCGGGCCTCGACGGGGATCATCGTGTGACGGCGCGCCCGGTCACTGGGCGTAGATCCCGATCTCGTTCAGGGAGTACCGGTTGTCGGTGCCCCTGACCAGCCCGGTGATGCGTACGTACCGGGCGTCCACCGGGGTGAAGGAACGGTTCTCGGTGCCGCCGGATCCGGCGGTGGTGGTGTGCACCGTCTTCCAGGTGGCGTTGTCCGAGGAGACTTCGACGGTGTACTTCACCGCGTACTGGTCCGACCAGTCGAGCGCGGTCCGGCCGACCCGCCGCACCGCGCCGAGGTCGACGGTGATCCAGGCGGTGTCGACGGTCTTGCTGGCCCAGCGGGTGGACCGGTCACCGTCGACGGCCTGCTTGGGCGGGTAGGCGACCACCACGGCGTTCTGGTAGTCGGAGGCGGTGGCCTTCGCGCCGGCGGCGAGGTTGGTGAGGCTGTCCGACCGGGTGGCCGGGAACTCCACCACCTGCTGGTAGGTGGGGCGGTTCTGCCAGGCGATCCGGGGCACGGTGATGCCGCCCATGGCCCGGTGCACGATGGAGTCGGCGCAGACCTGGTCGCCTGCCGAGCAGGACGCGTCCGCCGGGTAGACGGTGGCCGCCGGGACGGCCGCGGCCGTCGCCAGGGTGGTCAGCAGCACGTTCCGGCAGGACGCGACGGTGCCGGTACCGCAGTACGTACGGTCCAGGGGCGAGGCGACCGCGGAGCCGAGCACCGCGCGCAGGTCCTTTTCCAGATAGCTCCACCAGCCGTGCTGGAAGGAGGAGCCCTTGTGGGCCTGGGCGGCGGCGATGCCGGTACCGACCGCGCCGGAGCCGTTCTGGCCGCCGGAGGGCGACTCGTTGATGGGGGCGACGGCGGTGAGCGCCTGGTAGGCGGCGGTGCCCAGCTTCGGCTGGAACACCCCTTCCACCAGCAGCGGCCACCAGGCGTCGAGCACCCGGATCGCGGTGGCCCGGTCGTACGTCCCCGCGCCCTTGGACGGCTCGCGGCGCTCGGAGCCCGAGGCGGCCCAGGCGCGCAGCTGCTCGACGGTGGCCGAGAGGGCGGGGTCGGTCACGGCGGCGCTGTCGATGACCCGCAGGATCTCCGGCAGCACCTCCTCGGCCCGCAGGTCGGTGGCGGCGGCGTCCTCCATCGCCTTCACCAGCTGGGCGCGGGTCACCCCGCCCGTGCCGACGAGTGCGGAGACCCGGCTGTCCAGCAGGTCGGCCCGGTGCACGGCGCCGTTGCCCCAGCCGGAGGTGAAGCCGGCCGCCTGCTTGTTGTTCCAGCTGACGTAGTAGTCCTGGTCGACGGAGTTGGGGTGCTGCGCCGGCGGGGTGACCGCCGAGGTGTTGATCGTCGGGTTCCAGCCCTGCCACTCGTAGGCGGGGAGGGCCCAGATCGGCTTGTCGGGGTCGGTGCCGGTGGCACGCACCGGGTTGGTGCCGGAGTTGTAGTACGCGGTGTGGTGGGCGTCCACGTAGAACCAGTTGAAGGTGTACCCCACGTCCCGGGCGGCCGTCTGGAAGGCGGTGGCGGAGGTGATGACGGAGGGGTCGTTGAACTGCTGGAAGCCGATCACCGAGTCCAGCTCGTGCTGGTAGGTGGAGCGCAGCGCGGTGTACGCCACCGGCTTGCCGCCGCTCTTCCCGATGTGCGTGACCAGCCCGTACGCGGAGCGGAGCGTCTCCAGGTCGTAGGAGCCGGCCGCGGTGGCGTCGGCGGTGGTGGGCGCCCAGGAGTTGTGGGCGGTCAGCTTCTCGAACGGGGTGCAGACCCCGCGCAGCAGGTAGGAGCGGGAGGCGGTGGTGGGGGCCGCGACCGAGGGCTCGCAGAGTTCGACGGCGAAGGTGTCGGTGATGTCCTGGTTGGCCGAGGTGGCGCTCCAGGAGTAGTCGAGGCCCCGGCCGATCTCCACGTAGAAGCTGATGCCCGGGAAGGAGGCGCCGCGCGAACGCAGGCCCGGGCCGTCCAGCTCCTGGACCATGAGGAGCTGGGGTGCGTAGTAGCCGGTCTGCGGGCCGAAGACGGCGACGGGGTGGCCGGAGGCGGTGTGGTCGCCGGAAACCACCAGGGCGTTGGACATGCCGTGTTCGCCGGTGATCAGGTCGGCGGGCAGGACGCCCTCGGCCGCGGTGGTCGTCTTCGCCGCCGCTGCTGCGGCCGCCGTGGCGCCGGTTCCGGTGCCGTTGACCGCGTGCGGGTAGGCGGTCACCGTGCCGTTGTCGGGCGTCGCCGTGCCGACGGGCGTGGCGGGCGTGGTGGCGTACGGGAAGCTGCCGGTGTGCAGGGTGGCGGTCGCCTCGGTGTCGTTCTGCGCGCGCCAGGCGCGGTACGCGGCGGAGCCGGCGGTGGTGCCGTACTGCTGCTGGAGGGCGAGTTCGGCGAGCGCGTTCTCGACCTCGCCGCCGCCTCCGCTGCCGAAGATGGCACCGACCACCGAGGCGATGGCGACCGTGTCGGTGGCCGTGAAGTCGGCGATGTCCTTGCCGTGTCCGGTGAGTTCGTACTCGCCCGGGTAGTTGTTGGCGGCCAGGTCGGCGTCGATGAAGGCGTTGATGCCCGCCACGTAGTCGTTGATGTCCTGCACGGCCTGGGTGCCGCGCGCCCCGGAGGCCGCGACCCGGTCGAGCTGGGCGCGGAGGTCGGCCTCGGTGTACGGGGCGACGGCCCAGAGGCTCTCCTCCAGCGCCCGGTTGCCCGCCGCACCGCCCGCGAACGAGGACAGCTGCCCGCGCCCGACGTGGCGCAGGATGTCCATCAGCCACAGCCGGTCCTGGCCCGCCGCGTAGCCGGCGCCGAACTCGGTGTCGGCGCGGGTGGTGCCCTTGATGTGCGGGGTGCCGGTGGCCTTGTCCCGGGTGATGGTGACGCCGCTGCGCGGGGTGAGGGTGGACTCGGTCTGCCCGGACGGTACGCCGAAGGAGGCGTCGTTGAAGTAGTTCGCCAACTGGTCGGGGGTGAGCCCGGAGTAGTCGTGCAGCAGGTTGTCGTACTTCTCGATCTGGTCGGCGGAGTGCGCCGGCCGGGTGCCGATCGACTTGTGGAGCAGGATGCCGGCAAGGGTGGCGTGCCCGTTCTGACCCGCGGTGAGGATGTCCAGGCACTGGCCCTGGCAGGGGTCGCCCGTGGCGGGCAGCGGATCGGAGGTCGCGGCGGCCGTGGGGGCGGCGACCAGGGCGCCGGCGAGCAGCGTTCCGGCGGCGAGCAGGGAGACGGCGGCGGCGCGGGGTCTGGTCCGTCGCACGCGCCGCAGGAGGCGCTTGGCAGGATTCAACGGAGGCTCTCGATCCGGGGTTTCGGGGGCCGTACGGCTCCGGGGGAAGCACCGGCGGGTGGCCCGGCGCGTGCGCACGCTAGCCCCCGTGGGGCACCTGCCGTAAGCCTTGTGCGGCAGCCGCCAGGAACTTGCAACACCGGCTTCATACTGGCCAGTTGCCGCGCCGGGCCGGGAGTGTCCCTCGAGGTGGAGGAATCTGCGGCTGCCACCGGCTCGCCGACTCCATGACCGAGGTGCTGGCCCCGGTCGGTCCAGTGGCCGGCCTGCCCTCGGCGGGCAACGGCTACCGATACTGGCCGGAGGTGTTCCACGATGGGCCGGGAGGGGTGCTTGCACGGGAAGGCCCGTGCAGGGCGTGTGCGGAACGGCCGGTCCCGAGTCTCCCGTGAGCGACAGGCAGATTCCGGTTGTCATTCGCGCTCGCCCTGCCCTGTCCCCCCCATTCGTACGAGGATGCCGGTATGAGCAACTGGGCGGAGTGGGCGGGCCAAACCGTGAGCGCGCTGGTCGGCACCCTGGCCGGCGGGATCATCTCCGTACGTGTTGCTCGCTGGCAGACCTCGAAGGCAATCACGGCACAAGTCGAGCTCGCCGCTGAGCAACAGGGTGCAGCGATCATGCTGGCGCGGCAGCAGCGGGAACGACAGCAGTCCGCCGAGGCCGCGCAGAAACTCCTGGAGCGGCTGGCAGACCTGGCAGCCTGGCTCCCGTCGCTCCCGGACGTATCGGCAAGCGTGCCACGTCTGAGTGTGTCCGCGCGCGAACACTGCGCTTCGGCACTGTCAGTGGTGCGACGAGGCATGCAGACCGATCTCTTCTCGATCCAGGATGCTGCGGTGCGCGATCGCTATCGCACCCTGGTCGGGCTTGCCTACGACGTAGCGTGGCGAGGTGTCGGCCAAGGCCGCCCTGAACGTCAGATTCGAGACGTGTGGGGATATCTGCGCTACGTACAGTTGACGCTCGAGGCAGTGATCGACGAATCGGACGTGCCCCGTCACGCTGCTCCACCAGCACTGGACAGAGAGAACGACGAAGCTTGGGTTCCGCCTCAAGTGCCGTGGCACTGGCGCGATCCCGCCGATGACAGCTGAGCCAGAACCGGGA
>NZ_JBHWZJ010000305.1:0-8208 GCF_042728415.1 Streptomyces sp. NPDC060198
CTTCCGCACGACGCGTACCCGAGAGGAGAGCGACGATGGTCACGAGCACGGCCCGCCCGGCGGAGCACACCCTGCCCGTCAGCATCCGGCTGCCGGGCATCCTGCTGGGAGTAGGGCTCGGCGGATTCGTCGACGGCATCCTGCTCCACCAGCTCCTGCAATGGCACCACATGCTCACCAGCACCAACGACGACCGGATCGGCGTGAAGTACTACTCGCCGCATACGGTCTCCGGGCTGGAGATGAACACCGTGTGGGACGGCGTGTTCCACACGATCTGCTGGCTGGCCGTCCTCACGGGCCTCGCCGTCCTCTACTCCCGGGTCACCCACGGCCGGCGCAGGGTGTGGACCTCCCGGGTGCTGTGGGGGTGGGTCCTCGCCGGCTGGGGCCTGTTCAATCTCGTCGAAGGGCTGCTGGACCACCAGATCCTGGGCATCCACCACGTCCACGACGGCCCCCACCGCATCTGGTGGGACCTGGGCTTCCTCGCCCTGGGGGCCGTACTCCTCGTCGCCGGGTACCTTCTGCGGCGCGGCGGCAGGCCCCTCGACCCGGAAGAGCCGGCTTCGCCAGGGGTGCCGGGCCGGTGACGGACCACGCCACGCACGCCCATCAGGCAGGCGCCGACGCGTGGGAGTCGTGGGTCCCCCTGACCGTCGCCGCACTCCTCGCCTGCGGATACCTTCGCCTCGTCCACCGGGCGCGGCAACGCAACCCCGCTCGCGGATGGACACGGTGGCGGGCCATCAGCTTCGCCGCCGGGTGCACGCTCCTCGGCGCCGCGCTGAGCCCACCCGTGTCCACCTTCGCCCACGCCGACTTCCGGGGTCACATGGCCCAGCACCTGCTGCTCGGCATGTACGCCCCACTCCTGCTGGTCCTCGGCGCACCGGTCACGCTGCTCCTGCGGACCCTGCCCGCCCGCCGCGCCCGATCACTGACCAGGCTGCTGCACACCCGGCCCCTGCGCGCCGCCGCCCACCCCGTTCCCGCCCTGCTGCTGAGCACCGGGAGCCTCGCGGTTGTGTACGGCACCCCCCTGTACGACGCGACGACCGCACGACCGGTCCTGCACTGGCTCCTGCACGCCCACTTCCTGCTCTCCGGGTGCCTCTTCGCGCACGCCGTCGCGGGCCCCGACCCGGCGCCCTCCCGGCCGACAGTGCCCGCCCGCCTCCTGGTCCTCGGTGTCGCCGTCGCCGCGCACGCGGCCGTCTCCCAACTGATGTACGGCGGCTTCCTCATCGACGTGCACGCCCCCGTCGACCACGTGCGGGGCGGCGCGGAAATCATGTACTACGGCGGCGACATCGCCGAACTGCTGCTGGCCGGAGCACTGGTCGCCACCTGGCGCCCCGCCCGCCGCCATCGTCCGGGCATCGCCGCACGCCTCGCCCCGCGGACGGATCGCGACCAGCTCCCACAACTCTGATCCCGGGAAAAGGGGCCGACGCGGAGCGGCAGACGCACGCCGGTTCGTCAGCGCTTAGGGCGGGGCCCGGTGACAGGGCCGTGCCAGTCCAGGCACAGGACGGTGGCGTCGTCCTCGGGCGGCTGTCCCTCATAGGCGTCCGCGACCGCGGTGACGAGGGCGCGTACGACTTCGCGCGGGTGGTCCGAGGCGGTGGCGCGGATGATGCCGGGCAGGTCGACCAGGTGTGCTTCGCGCTCCTGCATGCCGTCGGTGTGGAGCACGATCCGGTCCCCAGGACGCAGATCGAAGTCCTGTACCAGGTAGGGGCCTTGCAGGGCTACGCCGAACGGCATGTTCACCGTGAGGCGCACCTCGCTGACCTCACCGTCGCGCAGCCGTAGGGGCCAGGGATGGCCGGCGTTGACGAGCTGGGCGCCGGTGCCGTCCAGGGCGATGCGAAGCAGCTGCCCCGTGGCGAAGGTGCGTCTGCCGTGGTCCAGGAGGGCGTGATGGATCTGGCGCGCCTGTTCTCCGAGGTCCGCGCCGGAGCGGCGGGCGTTTCGGGAGGCGTTGACGAGGAGGGTGGCCATGAGCGAGGCATCGACGTCGTGGCCCATGGCATCGGTGACGGACAGGTGCAGGGTGTTGTCGTCGAGGCTGTAGTCGTAGGTGTCGCCGGCGATGTCGGAGGCCGGAACCAGGGCGCCGGCGAGGGTGAACTCGGCAGCTTCGCAGGCCGACGCGGAGGGCAGGAGCTGGCGCTGGATCTCGGCCGCCAGGCTGACGGCGGTGGTGCGGTTGCCCCAGTGGTAGAGGTCGGTGAAGCGCCGATCGGTGACGATGATGTACGCCAGCGCGTGCGCCGCCTCCTCCACCTGGTCCAGCACGTCCTGAGGAGCGACGGTCAGGAACAGTTCCAGGACGCCGATGGTGTCACCGCGGTTGGTCACCGGAGCCAGCACCCGCAGCCCCTGCTCCCCTTCCGGAGCCTGCACCAGTTTCTGCGTACGCAGGACCTCGTCGTAGACCCCGCTGTCGGCAAGGGAGACGCGCTCGGCGCGGTCCTCCTGCGGCGTGTCCTCCGTGTCGCTCACCCGCAGCAGACGCCGGCCCACGACGTCGACGAACAGGAACGACGCGTACCGGGCACCGAAGCGGTCGCGGAGGTTGCGCGCGACGACGTCGAGGGAATCCACCGGCGCGGCGCCTTCCGCCGCCACCAGCACCTCTGCCAGCCCGATCCGGTCACTCTCCATGACAACCTCCCAAGGTGTTGGGGTCCTCCTGCCCGGTCCGCGCGATTGTGTGACCGGGCCCTCTGCGGACCCGGGCCTGTGGGGCGGTGCCGGACCGGGGCAGAGGAGGGCCCTCGCGGCGTAGAAGCCGCCGAGGGTGGAGGCGAGGGCTCCCAGAAGCAGGCGCAGCGCGAGCTCCGGGAGACGGGGCTGGAGGCGTGCCCCTGCGTACCCACCGACCATGCCGCCGAGGCCGCAGCAGATGCCGAGGTACCAGTCGGGGGCGATGTCGCCGCTGTGGGTGAGGGACAGCACGGCGAAGGTGACGGCGCCCACGACCGAAGTGGCGAACGTAGAGGCGAGAGCGGCCGGGGCGACACGGGGGACCGGCGTCGTCCGTGGTCGGCGGCGAGTGAATGGGCCAGGGACGGGGCCACGATGCCGAGGGGCCTTCCGAGGCAGTTGGCTCTCGCGGCCGGAAGACCGCCGAGCCGATGACCCGCCGCCGGCCGTGCAGCGGGCCGAGGATCGCGCGGTGGCCCGGTGGCCGTTGGGCGCGGGGCGGCCGGCGCCCAGCAGCTCGGGCAGGGCCGCACGGGCCGCCGCGTTGTCGCCGAAGACTCTTCTGCGATCTGATCCGGCGCGTGGCCGATGCGGACCAAAGGGCCCCGCAACCCGTCGGGACCTTTCGTCCCACACCCCTGACCACCGGGCGGCCGACGATCCTCGTCAGGGCGTCACCGAGGGCGGACGAACCGCTCGCCGACGCCACAGGCTTTCCTGTGCCTCGGGATGCGGCCTCCGACGGACCGGCGCCGATCGGCACTCGACGGCTCAGCCATCAGCACGCGCAGAGGCCGGCGCGTGCTGAGCCGTGAGCCGGGCGGGGGCGTTGGCCATGCCGAAGCCCTGGTACCCGCCGACGCGTTGGACCAGCTCGAAGAAGACCCGGTCGACGGTGACGGTGTACAGGTGCAGGAACTCGCCGTGCTCGTCCCGGTCGTACAGCAGTCCGAGTTCGCGCAGCTCCCGGTGGCGTTCTTCGCCGAGGTCGAAGCGGGCCCGCAGATCGTCGTAGTAGTTGTCGGGGATGGGCAGTGTCTCCGTGTACGGCAGGTCGCGGAGTCGGCGGGCGGTCGCGCGGATGTCGTCGTCCGCGAGGGCGATGTGCTGGCCCGGCAAACCGCGTGGGCCCACTTTCGCCATGTTGAGGACCAGTCGCAACGTGCCGGCCCGGTTGGTCATGGCGCGGCTGCGCAGGAGTCCGTACGGATCGGCGACCTCGATGCTCTCGTGCGGCCTCAGGCCGAGGACGGAGCGGTAGAAGAGGGCGGCCTCGTCGAACTGGTCCCACGGGTGTGCGAGCACCACGTGGTCGATCGAACGGATGGAACCGGGTGCGTCGCCCCTGGGGACGGTGGGGGAGAAGTCCTCGCGCCACAGTGGCTTCGCCGGGTCGCAGAAGAAGAGCTCGGTGCCGTCCGGTGCCGCCACCGCGTCGAGCAACGCCTCGTCCGGGGCCCGGTCCCGGGGCAGTACGGGTGACATCAGTGCCTTGGCGCGTGCGGCGGAGAGTGCCGGGTCGGGGGAGTCCAGTCCGAGTGCCACCAGGGAGGTGGCACCGTCGTCGGCGGCCTGGGGAACCGTGCGGTTGAGGAGGATCGTGGCTCCGGACTGTTCCCAGAGCTCGACCGGCTTGGTGCCGTGCTGCCCGGTGGGGGAGAAGCCGAGGGCGCTGAGCAGGGAGCCGAGACGTTCGGGGTCAGGGGTAGCGATCTCGGCGAAGGCGAATCCGCCGGGTTGACCGGGGCGGGGCAGGGGTGAGCCGGTGGACAGGACGTCGGCGACGGATTCCTCCAGAGCCTTCAGCGAGCGCATCGCGTCGACGGCGGTGCGTCCGGCGTCGGCCTGCCGGAAGCTGTCGTTGAAGATCTCCAGCGAGAGCGGCCCCGCGTAACCGGTGCGCAGGACGTGCGCGAGGAGCGCCGCGAGGTCGAAGCCGCCCTGGCCGGGGAAGCAACGGTAGTGGCGGCTCCACTGGAGCACGTCCATGGCGAGGAGTGGTGCGTCCGCCAGCTGGAGGAAGAAGATCCTGTCGCCGGGAACGGCCTCGATGCCCTCCGGTTCGGAGCCGCGAGACAGGATGTGGAAGCTGTCGAGGCAGGTTCCGAGGTTCGGGTGGTCGGCGGCCCGGACGATTCGCCAGGCGTGCAGATAGGTGTCGACGTGCCGCCCCCACGCCAGAGCCTCGTACGCGATGCGGATGCCGTGGTCGGCTGCGCGCTCGGCGAGTTGCCGCAGTTGCTCCGCGGCGAGGTCGTCGTCGGTGACCGCGTCGGGGGAAGCGTTCGAGCAGACGAGCAAGGTGTCGGTGCCCAGGCGGTTCATCAGCCGGAACTTGTGCTCGGCGCGGCGCAGGTTGGCCCGCAACCGTTCGGGGGAGGTCGAGTCGAAGTCCCGGAAGGGCTGGTAGAGATCGATGGAGAGACCCAGTTGCTCCGTTCGCTCGCGCACCTGCTCCGGGGAGAGTGGGCATCCGAGCAGGTCGTTCTCGAAGATCTCCACTCCGTCGAACCCGGCTCGTGCGATGGCGTCCAGCTTCTCGGTCAGGGATCCGCTGAGGGAGACGGTGGCGATGGAGGTGCGCATGTGGGGCTCCTGCCTAGGCGACGAGGGTGGCCATGTGGGCGAGCATCCGGTCGGGGTCGGGTTCGGTGCCGGTGAATAGCCGGAAGGCGTGCGCGGCTTGGTGGACGGCCATGCCGCCGCCGTCCAGCGTGCGGCAGCCGAGCGCCCGCGCCCGGCGAAGCAGTTCCGTATCCAGCGGGCGGTAGACCACGTCGGCGACCCAGAGTCCGGGATGCAGCAGTTCTGCGGCGAGTGGCAGCCCCGGGTGATGGGCCATTCCTGTCGGGGTGGCGTGCACCAGCCCATCGGCTGCCGCGAGGAGCGGGGCTGCCTCGTTCCAGGATGCGGCGCCCGCCCGGTCCGTGCCGAAGCGGGCGGCGAGTTCGGCGGCGAGCGACGACGCCCGGTCGGGTGCTGTGTCGATGAGGGTGAGCCGATCCGTCCCGAGCGTGAGCATCGCGTGTGCCACCGCAGCCCCGGCGCCGCCGGCGCCGAGTTGCACGACCCGCCGGGTGGGGGCGTCTCGCATGCCCCGCGCGAACGACTCGGCGAAGCCGCTCCAGTCGGTGTTGTGTCCGCGAGGACTGCCGTCGGCGTCGAACACCACGGTGTTCACCGCGCCCAGTGCGCGGGCGTCCTCGGACAGGCTGTCGAGGTGCGGGATGACGGTCTGCTTACCCGGATACGTGATGTTGAGGCCGTTGTAGCCGAGCCTGCCGGCGGTGCGGACGAGCTCGCCCACGTCGTCGGCGCCGAGACCGAGTGTGTCCAGGTCGAGTGTGCGGTAGACGAGCCGCAGCCCGTTCTGTTCCGCCTCCTGTTCGTGGAGTGCGGGGCTGAGGGAGGGACCGATGCCGGCGCCGATGAGCCCGACGAGGTACGAGGGAGGGGACGAGGTCACCTTGCGCTCTTCTCCAGGGGATGGGCGATGTGAGTGAGTGCGAGGGCATGGCCGTGAATGCCGGCGCCCGCCATCGTGGCGTCCGCCACCTCTGCGACGTACGACCGTCGCCGGTGCGCCTGTCGCCGGTGGACGTGGGCTTCGGACGAGGGGCTCGACGTCGGCGAGGGCGTCCGAGCCGTGCGGCTCGGGTTCACGCAGGCCGAGGAGGCTGAGGTCGGGTCCGTGAGGGCCGGTAAGCGGGGCGGTGACGACATGGTCTCTCCCTGACGCGAGGAAGTGGGCGGAGATCAGGGCTGGTGGTGGCGTGGAAGTGAGCGGGCCGCGTGGCGAGCGGCCAGGTATCCGAAGGTGAGCGCGGCACCTATCTGGCATCCCGCTCCCGGATACTCGGCCGCCATCGGGGAGTTCGCGTCGTTGCCACAGGTGTACAGGCCCCGGACGGGCTGGTCGCGTTCGTCGAGCACCTGCGCCTCGGGACTGGTTCTGAGACCGAGCGAGGTCGCCAGTGGGGTCGGGACCACGGCGATGGCGTAATACGGGGCCCGCTCGATCGGGCCGAGGTTGACGTTCGGGGTGTGGTCCGGATCGCCGTACTGGTGGCCGTACGGGTGCCCGCCCTTTCCGAACTCCTCGTCGACCCCGGTCCGGGCGTAGCGGTTGCTGTCGGCGATGGTCCGGGCGAGACCGGCGGGATCGACCGCGATGGCGGCCGCGAGCTCGCCGACCGTCCGGCCGCTGCGCAGGTATCCGGAGCGGAGGTGCCGTTCGAGAAAGGGGGCCGGGGTGTGCGGGCGGATCATGCCGAGTCCGTAGGCGGCCAGGGACCGTGCGTCGATCACGAGCCAGGCCGGGATCGTGGGTACGGACGCGTGCGCTTCGTACATGGCGCGCACGAAGCGGTGGTAGGAGACGGACTCGTCCACGAACCGGCGTCCCGCCGAGTCGACCGCGATGATCCCTGGTCTGGCTCTGTCCCAGATGTGGGGGAAGACCGCGGTGGAACCGTCCCCGCGGCGGCCCAGAGAGCTCGGGAACCACAGGGCGTTGTCCCCGTCCGACTCGCGGAGCGCACCGCCGGCCGTTCGTGCGAGATCCATCGAGTCGCCGGTGGCTCCCTCTGCCGCGCGAGTGAACTGCGCCGTGGGGGTGGGAAGGTGGCGTGCACGCCACTCGGGGGAGGCTGAAAACCCGCCGCCGGCGAGGACTACGCCGGCACGGGCGGCGATGCGGACGGTCCGACCCCGGCTCGTCACCACCGCACCTACCACGCGTCCGGTCTCGTCGGTGACCAATTCGGTGGGGCGTGCCGTGAACCACACGACGCCGCGGCGAGCCAGAAGCTGGTGGTAGAGGTTGGCTGTGAGGGCGTTTCCCATGGTCAGACGGGTTCCACGGGGCCAGCCGAGCATGTCGGCTGCCCAACGCAGGCCCAGGCGCAGCGCGGTGACCATGCCGGTCGCCGATCCCCTGAAGACGGTGAGCAGTTCGTCGACCTCCGCGCGGCGGACCATGAGGGTGCCGCCGAAGAGGGCGAACTCCCTGACCGGACGCCGGACGCGGCGGAAGTGCTTCTTGCCGAGGAGCCGTCCGTCGAAGGTGTGGGGTTCGAGAGCCCGTCCCGTTCCGTAGCCCGGTATCTCGGGGTGGTAGTCGACGGCTGTCGCCGAGTGCCGGAATCCGATCCCCATCCGTTCCAGATGGTCGACGGCTCGGGGCGCGTGGGTGAGATAGCTCTCCCGCAGCTCCTTCGGGGCGCGGTTGCCCACGAGAGTGTCCAGATAGTCCCGTGCCGCGGCGCTGTCGGCCGCCGGGTCGTCCTGGTGGCGGTGTCCGGGGATCCAGGCCGTGCCGGCCGAGTACGCGGAAGTACCGCCGAGCCACTCGGTCTTCTCCAGTACGAGGACGTCGAGGCCCTCCTGGGCGCCGACGACAGCGGCGGCCAGGCCGCCTGCCCCGGACCCGACGACGAGCAGGTCGACGTGATGGTCCCAGTGGTCGGTCATGATGTGGTTCCTGTCGAGATG
>NZ_JBHWZJ010000306.1:0-8198 GCF_042728415.1 Streptomyces sp. NPDC060198
GGCAGCTGCCCGTCCCCGGCCGAAGTGCTGCCGAGTACCGCTTCGGGAGCGGTGGTTACGCGTCGAGGCCGATGGCGAACGCGGCTTCCAGGTCGTGCTGGGAGTACGTACGGAAGGCCACGTGGGTGTCGGTGGCCTCCACGCCCGGGATCTTGCTGATCTTGCCGGGGATGACCTCGGCGAGGTCGTCGTGGCGGGCCACCCGGACCATGGCGATCAGGTCGTACGTGCCGGTGACCGAGAAGACCTCGCTGACGCTGTCGAGCGCCGCGATGGACTCCGCGATCTCCGGAATCCGGTCGACGCTGGTTTTGATGAGCACGATCGCGGTGATCACGGCTGGCTTTCTCCCTCGGTGGCCGTGGCTGGTGTCTTCACTCTAGCCCCACGCCGGTGGGGCCCCCGGGCCAGGACGAATCCGGCGCCGAACCCCGTCACGTGTGCCAGATAGGCGACGCCCGGACCGCTGCCCGCGCTCCGGGCCGCCAGCCACTGGAGGGCGAACCAGAAGAGGAGCACGATCCAGGCCGGGAAGCGCAGCGGGAGGAAGAAGAGGAACGGGAAGATGCTGGTGACCCGCGCCCGGGGGAAGAGGCGCAGGAACGCCCCGAGCACCGCCGAGATGGCACCGGAGGCCCCGACCAGCGTCTGCTCGGAGCCGGAGTACGCCGCCGCGTAGACGACCAGGGTCAGACAGCCGCAGCCCGTGTAGAAGAGGGCGAAGCCGAGATGTCCCATCCGCTCCTCGGCCATGGCGCCGAACACGTGCAGGAAGAGCATGTTGCCCAGCAGGTGCAGCCAGCCGCCGTGCACGAAGAGCGCGGTGAACGGGGTGAGCCACGCGTGCGCCGGGCCGCCCCACAGTTCCGCGGGGATCACGCCCCACCGCTCGAAGTACCCGGCCTGGGCGGCGAGTGCCGCGTCGGCGGTGGCGTGGGAGGGGCCGAGGCCGGAGACCGGGCTGACCACGAAGACCAGGCAGCACACCGCGATGAGGCTGTACGTGACGGGCGCGCCGCCCGCCGCTGCCGGGAGGCGGAGTCTGCGTACCGCGCCCAGCGGGTCCGTGTCACGCCGTTCGATCATGTACGGAGCATGACGTACCGGGACGGAACGGTACGGGCCGCCTCGCCGTGCCGGTGGCGGGGTGCGAGGCCGTAGGGTTGCCCCAGGACACCCGCAGTTCGACGGCGCACCGCGAGATCCTTGAGGCAGGACAGGACGGGGCTCGGTCCGGGACGGCACGAGGCTCCGACGACGAAAGAGGACGGCACGATGACGACGGTTCCCCAGCCGACCGACGCGACCCGCTGGCGCTGCACGCTCTGCGGGAACCTCACCCGTTTCGACGTGACGAGGTCGTCGAAGGTGGTGGAGTACATCCACCTCGACCTGGCCGGTGACGCCAGTGTCGAGGAGCGGGAGGTCGTCAGTGAGACGATCGAATCGGTGCGCTGCCGTTGGTGCAACGCGGTGGACCAGATCGAACTGGTGGACAGGCCAGGTGCCGACTCCTGACGGAGTCGCACCACAGACACGATGGGGTGACGGATGGTGGAGCAGCCGACCAGCGGCGCTGATCCGGCCGATGGGGCCGACGGCGCCGTCGAGGCGCTCGACCGCCCGCTGCCCGAGGGAGTGCGGCGGCGGGTCGTCGCGCTGGTCTCGGACGCCTTCGGGGGTCTGACGGTCGGCGAACTGCCCGCCCAGCTTCGTCAGTACGCCCGCTTCACCCCGACCCGGCGGGCGAAGTTCGCCGGGAACGCCATGGCCGCGGCCCTGGAGGGCGACGCGCGCTTCCGCGGGCGCATCGGGGAGCGGATCGCTGCCGCCCAGCCCGAGCTGGCCCGCGCCCTGGAGTCCGGCGCACCCCCGGCCGCCGCCGATCCGGTGGACGTCGCCGCCGCCGCGTACGTGCTCCGCCCGGTCGGCTGGGTCAAGCTGGTGCAGGCCGCCGGCGAGGAGGTCCAGCGGGCCAGCGCGGAACGCGCCGACGACGAGACCCGGCGCGAGACGGAACGCCTGCGCGAGGAACTGGCGCAGGCGCGGGACCAGACGAAGACCGACACCGAGCGGCTCCGTGCCGAACTGGACGCCGCGCGCAAGGAATCCGAGTCGCTCCACCGCAAGCTGCGCAGTGCCCTCAGCGAGGTCAAGCGCAGCGAGGCCGCGGTGCGCCGGGCCGCCGCCGAGACGGACGCCGTGCGCGCCGAGACGGCGGCACAGGTCTCCCAGGCCGAGAGCGAGAACCGCCGACTCAAGACGCGGCTCGCGGAGGCCGAGACGGCCGTGGAGACGGGCCGCAGAGCCGCCCGCGAGGGCCGTTCGGTCGAGGACATGCGGCTGCGCCTGCTGCTGGACACCGTGCTCGACGCCGCCGCGGGGCTGCGCCGCGAACTCGCGCTGCCGCCCGCGACGTCCCGCCCCGCCGACGGGGTGGACGCGGTCGAGCCGGGCCGGATGTCGCCCAAGGATATCGCCGCCAGGGCGCTGTCGGAGACCGACCCGGCGCTGCTGGACCAGCTGCTGGCCCTGCCGCAGGCGCACCTGATCGTCGACGGCTACAACGTCACGAAGACCGGCTATCCGCAGATGCCGCTGGAGAAGCAGCGGTTGCGGCTGCTGGGCGGGCTCTCGATGCTCGCCGCGCAGACGGGCGCCGAGATGACCTGTGTGTTCGACGGGGCGGAGCTGGCCGTACCGGTGCTGCTCGCGCCGCCGCGCGGGGTCCGGGTGCTCTTCAGCAAGGCGGGGGTGACCGCCGACGAGCTGATCCGCCAACTGGCCCGTGCCGAACCGCCGGGGCGGCCCGTCGTGGTGGTCTCCACCGACCGGGAGGTGGCGGACGGAGTGGCGAAGGCCGGAGCCCGGCCCGTTGCGTCCGCCCTGCTCCTGAAGCGGCTTTCGCGCGTTTAGTGTGTGAAGGTGGGTGTGGGGTGGCATGGTGCATTCGGCCGGATTCGGAGAAACGTACCGTCAACTCCTGGCTACGCGCGGTGCGTCGAGGGTGGGGAAGCGCCGGATGTGACGAAGTTCTTCCGGGAAGGATTTGAACTGATCACAGCTTGGTCACTAGGGTCAGGCCTCGAACCTTCGCACGGTTGATCACTCATTCGGGGTGGCGGCGAAGGAACCGCCGAGTCCGTGAAGTGTGCGGAGCCGGGTCGTTCCGGGTGTACCCCCTCCGGTCTGGTAGGCGGCTCTGAGGAAGAAGGAGCTCGCCTTCGTGGCGTCCCACCGTCGACCCAAGCAGCCGAGCCGTGCCCGTGTGACCGTGCTCACCGCGACCGCCGCGGCCGCCGTGGCCCTGTCCGCCCAGGCCGCGCACGCCGACCCGAAGCCGACCAAGGCCGAGGTCAAGGAGAAGGTCGACAAGCTCTACGCCGAGGCCGAGGCCGCCACCGAGAAGTACAACGGGGCCAAGGAGCAGCAGGAGAAGCTGAAGAAGGAGGTCGACGCCCTCCAGGACAAGGTCGCCCGCGAGCAGGCCGACCTCAACAGCCTCCGCGGCGAACTCGGTTCGATCGCCACCGCGCAGTACCGCTCCGGCGGCATCGACCCCTCCGTGCAGCTCTTCCTCGCCTCGGACCCGGACACCTTCCTCGACCAGGCCTCCGCGCTCGACCAGTTGACGGCCAAGCAGACCGAGTCGCTGGAGAAGATCCAGGCCAAGCAGCGCAGCCTCGCCCAGGAGCGCAAGGAGGCCGAGGCGAAGCTCTCCGAGCTCTCCGAGGTCCGCGACGCCCTCGGCGCGAACAAGAAGAAGTACCAGAAGAAGCTCGCCGACGCGCAGGCCCTGCTGAACACCCTCACCGCCGCCGAGCGCCAGAAGATGGCCGACGACGACGCGCGCGCCAGCCGGTCCGCCGGCACCCGCGTCGACCTGGGCAACGAAGTCCCGGCCTCCGCCCTCGGTGCCGCCGCCCTCGCCAACGCCGCCACGCAGATCGGCAAGCCGTACGTCTCCGGCGGTACGGGCCCCAGCTCGTTCGACTGCTCGGGCCTCACGCAGTGGGCCTACGCGCAGGCGGGTGTCGCGATCACCCGTACCACGTACACCCAGATCAACCAGGGCACGCAGATCGGCCGCAGCTCGCTGAAGCCGGGCGACCTGGTGTTCTTCAACAACACCGAGCACGTCGCCCTCTACGCGGGCAACAACACGGTGCTGCACGCCCCGCACCCCGGCGCGTACGTCCGTTACGAGTCGATGGACACCATCGGCAGCTTCCAGGTCGGCGTCCGCATCTGACGCGCCGGACCGACGCCCGAACGGGCGAATCGGTACGCCCCCGCACGACGCCCCGCCCCGACGGAGACCGAGGTTACCGCCGGGGCGGAGCCGTTTCGGCCCCCGCGTGGCCGGTCCGGTCCTTGGTCGTCGTGCAACCGGACGATTACTGTCTGTCTGCTGTGCGGCTCCCGTCCGTCGGCCCGCCCGGCCCGGGCGGCAGGGGGCCGCGTGCGTACGCGCGCAGCGGAAGGAGTACGGCCCGTGGCGTCCCATCGCCGTCCCACCCAGTCCGGCCTCAACCGGGGCGTCCGCGCCACGGTCCTGACCGCCGCCGCGGCGAGTGCGGCCGCCGGCCTCACCGGGGCGCCCGCGAGCGCGGAACCGGCGCACGACCGGGAGGCCACCCGGGCCCGCGTCGACCAGCTGTACGGCGAGGCGGAGCGGGCCACCGAGAAGTTCAACCGGGCCGGCGAGGACACCGACCGCCTCCGCGAGAAGGTCGACCGGGCCCAGGAGGCCGCCGCCCGCACCCAGGCCGCCCTCAACGAGATGCGCGGGGGGCTCGGCGCCGTCGCCGGGGCGCAGTACCGAGCCGGCTCCCTCGATCCCGCCCTGGCGCTGCTGTTCTCCTCGGACCCGGACACCTACCTCGACCGGGCCGCCACCCTCGACCGGCTCGGCGAGCGCCAGTCGCTCGTGCTCGACAAGCTCCGCCGGACCCGCCAGAAGATGGACCAGATCCGCGCCGAGGCCGCGGACGACCTGCGGGACCTGGAACGCGGCCGAGCCGCCGTGGCCCGCCACAAACACACCGTCGAGACCAAGCTCGCCGAGGCCCGCAGGCTGCTCGCCGCCCTGCCCCCCGAGGAGCGCGCCGCCCTCGACGACCACGCGTCCCGCTCCACCCGTCCCCCCGGCCCGGGCGGCTCCGGCGGCCCGGAGGCCCTGCGGGCGGCCACCGGAAGCCTTCCGGGCTCGGCCAGGGCGCTGGCCGCCCTGGCCGCCGCCCAGCAGGCACTGGGCAGCCCGTACGTCTGGGGAGCCAACGGCCCGGGCAGCTTCGACTGCTCCGGGCTCATGCAGTGGGCCTACGCCCGCGCGGGCGTCAGCCTGCCCCGCACCTCCCAGGCCCAGCGGTACGCGGGCCGCATGGTGCCGCTCTCCCAGGCCCGCCCCGGGGATCTCGTCGCCTACCGGGCGGACGCCAGCCACATCGCGATGTACGCCGGGAACGGCCAGGTCATCCACGCCCCGTACCCCGGCGCCCAGGTCCGCTTCGACCCCGTCGGCATGATGCCCGTCTCCTCGGTCACCCGGGTCTGACCGTACGATCGGCGCAATGGCAGAACTGGCGCCACCCCGGTCCGACGCGCGGCGGGGCCGCCCCCGCACCCGGCGTGCGGCGGGCGCCCCGCTCGTCGGGCTGCTCGTCGCCGGGCTGCTGGCCGCCGGGGGGTGCGCCGCCCCCGACCGCACCGCGGACGCCGCCACCGCCCGGCAGATCACCGCGGTCCTGGAGCGGCGGGCCGCCGCCGTGCTGCACCACGACACCGCCGCCTACCTGGCCGTGGTCGACCCGGACGCCGCCGCGCTGCGCACGGCCCAGCGCACCACGCTGGCCGCCCTGGCGGACGTACCCCTGCGGTCCTGGACGTACACCGTGAAGGCGGTGACCGCGCGGGGCGCCGACCGGGCCACCGCCGACGTCGAGCTGGACTACCGCGTCGCGGGCTTCGACACCGCGCCCGCGACCGCCCGCCGCACCGTGGAGGTCGCCCGGGACGGCTCCGCCGGGTCCTGGTACCTCACGGCGGACCGGCCCGCGAAGGACGCGGCCGTACCGCTGTGGGACCAGGGCAAGGTGGTCGCGGTGCACGGCACCCACAGCCTGGTCCTCGGCGTCGGCCGCCCGGCGAAGGAGCTGCGCGAGATCGCGGATACCGCGGACGAGGCGGTCCCGGCGGTCTCCGCCGCCTGGCCGGACACCTGGGCGGCGCGGGTGGTCTACCTCGTCCCCGCCTCCACCGGGGACATGGCGGAGCTGCTGGGCTCGGCGGACGGGAGCTACCGGGGGATAGCGGCGGTCACCACCGGCGCGGTCTCCGACGGCGAAGGGCAGCCGGGCCTCGCGGACCGGGTCGTCGTCAACCCGGAGGCGTACGCCACCCTCGGCACCTTCGGCCGCAGGGTCGTCCTCACCCACGAGACCACGCACGTGGCGACGCGTACCGCCACCACGGCGGCCACCCCGCTCTGGCTCTCCGAGGGGTTCGCCGACTGGGCCGCGTACCGGCAGGAGGACCGTACGGCCGGTGAGATCGCCCCCGAACTCGCCACCGCGGTCCGCGCCCGGGAGCTGCCCGCCGCGCTGCCCCTGGACGACGACTTCGCCTTCGACCGGGACGCGGACGAGCTCGCGCGGGCGTACGAGGGCGGCTGGCTCGCCTGCGCGCTCATCGCCGGGGAGTGGGGCGAGGACGCGCTCAGGGAGCTCTACCGGGAGGTGGGGGCCCACGACGGGCGCGAGGGGGCGGTGGACACGGCGATGGAGAAAGTCCTCGGCGTCGGCGAGCGGGAGTTCACCACCCGCTGGCGGAACTACCTCGCCGACCGGCTCGGCTGAGGCACCCGGGCCGCCGGCCCGACCGCCACCGCCGCGGCGGCCACCGGTCCCGCCGCGCGCCACAGCCTCGCCGCCGCGATCACCGTCGCCGCGACCAGCAGCCCGTTCCGCACCAGGAGCAGGGCCACGCCCGTGCCGTCGCTCGCGACCACGTGCACGAAGCCGAGCGGGAACTCCAGGAAGGTCACCGGGCAGGCCAGCAGGACCAGGCACACGGGCCGGCGCATCCGGCTGCCCGGGAAGACCAGGCAGACCGCGGCCAGCCCGACCAGCCACACCAGGTACTGCGGACTGATCACCCGGCTCGTCGTCGTGAACACCAGCACCGCCGTGAACGCCGCGTCCGCCGCGGTGTGCGCCGTGAAGGTACGCGCCCGCAGCCGCCACACCACCAGCCAGCCGAACCCCGCCACGCTCAGCCAGAGCGCCAGCGACGACACCACGTCCACCCCCGGGCCGAGGAACTCCATCGAGCCGTAGGACAGCTCGATCCGCCCCGGCCAGCCGGACCGCCGGGCCACGTGGAGCGCCAGCCCGCCCAGCGACTCGATCTCGGTGCCCCGGTCCCGCTGGTGGGCGAGGAATCCGAACGCGCCCGGCATCGCCAGCCAGAACCCCGCCGCCACCACCCCGGCCACCACCGCCGCCGCCGACCAGGCACGCCGGGTCACCCGCCCCGGGGTGGTGCCCAGCAGCACCAGCACCGGCCACACCTTCAGCAGCGCCCCGAACGCCGCAAGCGCCCCCAGCACCCTCGGGCGCCGCACCCCGGCCAGCAGCCCCGCCACCGCGACCGCCGCCACCATCAGGTCGTACCGGGCGTACACGGTCGGGCCCAGCAGCGGCACTCCCGCCACCCAGACCCGGGCGCCCGCGCGCCGCGCCCCGGGCCGGGAGCCCGCCCGCGCCAGCATGCCCAGCACCAGCGCGTCGCAGACCAGCACGAGCACGGAGAACGCCGTCGCGTACTCCAGGAACGGCAGCAACCCGGGGGCCAGCACGGGCAGCGCCGCCGCGGGCGGGTACTGCCAGGTGACGTCGCCCGGCGGGAAGACCCCGGTGCGCAGCACGTCGTACCAGCCCCGGTAGATCACCGACACGTCCACGGTGACGTCCAGACCCGGCGCGGTGACCACCTTCAGCACCCAGAGCAGCAGAGTGGCCCTGGTCGCCGCCCAGACCGCGAGGAGCCCCACCGTGCCGGCCCGTCCCGTCATGGCGCTCCCACCCCTCGTGCCGTACGTCCGGTCAGCCATGATGCCGGGCACTCCTGCGCGCGGGACTCAGGCGCGGCCGGAGAGCCTTCCGGGACCCGGCGCGTGACGCACCGCCCCAGGTGGC
>NZ_JBHWZJ010000307.1:0-8196 GCF_042728415.1 Streptomyces sp. NPDC060198
GCCGGTCCGCTCGTTACAGGTACTGCCCGGTGTTCGCGACCGTGTCGATGGAACGGCCGGTGTCCGCGCCCTGCTTTCCGGTGACGAGCGTGCGGATGAAGACGATCCGCTCGCCCTTCTTTCCGGAGATCCTGGCCCAGTCGTCCGGGTTGGTGGTGTTGGGCAGGTCCTCGTTCTCCTTGAACTCGTCCACGCAAGCCTGGAGGAGATGGGAGACGCGAATGCCCTTCTGGCCTTCTTCGAGGAACGCCTTGATGGCCATCTTCTTGGCCCGGTCGACGATGTTCTGGATCATCGCGCCGGAGTTGAAGTCCTTGAAATAGAGGACTTCCTTGTCACCGTTGGCGTAGGTGACTTCGAGGAAGCGGTTCTCCTCGGATTCCGTGTACATCCGCTCCACCACGGACTGGATCATGGCGTGGGCGGCGGCCGGCTTGGAGCCGGCGTGCTCGGCCAGATCGTCCGAGTGCAGCGGAAGCGACGAGGTGAGGTACTTCGCGAAGATGTCCTTCGCGGCCTCCGCGTCCGGTCGCTCGATCTTGATCTTCACGTCGAGACGGCCGGGCCGGAGAATGGCCGGGTCGATCATGTCCTCGCGGTTGGAGGCGCCGATGACGATGACGTTCTCCAGCCCTTCCACACCGTCGATCTCGGCGAGCAGCTGCGGGACGATGGTGTTCTCCACGTCCGAGCTGACGCCGCTGCCGCGGGTGCGGAAGAGGGATTCCATCTCGTCGAAGAAGACGATGACGGGGGTACCCTCGCTCGCCTTCTCCCGGGCACGCTGGAAGACGAGGCGGATGTGCCGCTCGGTCTCACCGACGTACTTGTTGAGGAGTTCGGGGCCCTTGATATTGAGGAAGTAGCTCTTCCCCGTGGGCTGGCCGGTCACCTCGGCGACCTTCTTGGCGAGCGAGTTGGCGACTGCCTTGGCGATGAGCGTCTTGCCGCAGCCGGGCGGACCGTAGAGCAGGATGCCCTTCGGCGGGCGGAGCTCGTGTTCCTTGAAGAGGTCGGGGTGGAGGTACGGGAGCTCGACCGCGTCGCGGATCAGTTCGATCTGGTCGCCCAGGCCGCCGATCTTGTCGTAGTCGATGTCCGGGACCTCTTCGAGGACGAGTTCCTCGACCTCGCTCTTCGGCACCACCTCGTAGACGTAGCCGGACCTGGGTTCCAGCAGGAGCGCGTCGCCGGGGCGGATGGTGATGTCGAGCAGCGGCTCGGCGAGCCGCACCACCCGTTCCTCGTCGGTGTGCCCGACCACCAGGGCGCGCTCGCCGTCCTCAAGGATCTCCTTGAGGGTGACGATGTCCCCGGCCCGCTCGAATTCCATGGCCTCGACCACGTTGAGCGCTTCGTTGAGCATGACTTCCTGGCCTCGACGGAGGCCTTCGAGCTCAACAGTGGGGCTGACGTTCACCCGGAGCTTGCGGCCCCCGGTGAAGATGTCGCAGGTACCGTCCTCATTGGCCTGCAGGAACACGCCGAAACCGGCAGGCGGCTGGGCGAGCCTGTCGACCTCCTCCTTGAGAGCCACGATCTGGTCGCGGGCCTCGCGGAGCGTATGGGCGAGCCGTTCGTTCTGTGCGGTCACACCGGACAGACTGGTCTGCAACTCGACGACCCGCTCTTCGAGAATTCTCGAATGACGCGGAGAGTCGGCGAGCTTACGTCGCAGGACGGCGATTTCCTGCTCAAGATAGGCGACCTGGCCCGACGGGTCTTCTGACCCCCGCCCGGGCCGGATGGCACGGTTGATGTCGTCGTCGTGGGCTGCCACGGTCCTCACCTCCTCCAAGGGGAGCTGGACGCTTCCTGACCCTACCTGCGTGGGTGGTGATTGAAACCCCTAGATCACAAAGACCGCGGGGTGTGTCCGATCTTCACCCTTGCTCTCCCCCTCGTGCCAAGGGAATACCCACCCTTGGGCACCCGAAAGCAGCCAGTTGTATCGTCGAACCGTTCAACACCCGTCAGGGCTGGCTTCAATTGGTTGAGATACGCAGGGATCGGCAGGACATATGACCGTGCAGCAGGACTCGCCCGGCGCGAGCGACACCGAGGATCTGGAGGTCTGGATCGACCAGGACCTGTGCACGGGCGACGGGATCTGCGTCCAGTACGCCCCGGAAGTGTTCGAGCTGGACATCGACGGACTGGCCTATGTGAAGAGCGCCGACGACGAGCTGCTCCAGGAGCCGGGTGCCACCACACGGGTCCCGCTGCCCCTGCTGACGGACGTGGTCGATTCGGCCAAGGAGTGTCCGGGCGACTGCATCCACGTGCGTCGGGTTTCGGACAGCGTCGAGGTCTACGGCCCGGACGCCGCGTAGGGCCTGTACCCGACGGGTACGGGAGGGGGCCCGGGGGCCGGTCAGACGCCGGCGCCCGGCCGCGCGACGGACCGCACGAAGGCGCCGCCCGACCACCGCCAGGTGGTCTCCTCCCGTTGGTCGGGGCAGCACCGGGGCACCTCGTCGGAGGAGTAGCCGAGCGTGGTCGCCGAGACGACGGCGTTCCCCACGGCGAGTTCACCGACCGTCGTACGCAGAGCGGGGTCCACCAGGGTCGCCACGACCCGGGGTGCGGCCCCGCTTCCGTGTGTCAGGACGTAGACGCCGTCCGGCGGCGTACCCGAGCCCGCCGCGCAGTGCACGGCCACCACGGTCTCCGGCTTCCCGTCACCGTCCAGGTCGCCCCGGGCCTGCCGTCCGACGGTCTGGCCCACGCTCCCGCAGACGAGCGGGAAGACCACGCCGGCCGGGTCGGGGGCCTCGGCGGTGACCCGGGGAGCCGCGGTGCCGCCCGGGTCGGCGGAAGCGGAAGCGGTCGGGTCGCCGGGCTGCAGCACGCCGGCGACGGCGACGGTCGCGAACACCGCCGCGGCGGTGGCGAGCCAGTGCATCGCCCTGGAGTCGTTGTGCGCGAGGTCCGGAAGCACGGAGGGCTGCACGCGGTCTGTCTCCTGATGTTTCCGGGGAGCATGTGGAACGACCCTGCCGGACATCGGCGGCAGGGGGTGGCCAGCATCGTGCCACACCTCACACGGACAGGGAACAGCGGGGTGCGGGGCGGCCTGCGCGCACAACCGGAGGGCGGCGCGACGGACGCGGGAGCCGGCTTCCGCGCGGGGAGGGCGAAGCACGCCCCACACGAAGGGCGCCGCCGCCCCGCCTGCCCGGGTCGGTCCGGGAGGGCGGGGCGGCGGCGCCCATCGCTGCACCGCGAGCGGTTCGTGGTGGTCGGTCACCACGGGCCGGTCGAGGTCGTCAGTCGCGCACGTCGGCGCTGTCCTCGGTCGCCGGCGCGCGGTCGGCGGAGGTCTTCCGGCCGCCGGGGCCGTCGTAGTCGTCGCCGTAGGCGCCCTTGGAGGGACGGCGGCGGCGCATCGGGGGCTCGACCCCGTCGGCCAGGCGGCGGGCGGTCACCAGGAAGCCGGTGTGCCCGATCATCCGGTGGTCCGGGCGGACCGCGAGACCCTCGACGTGCCAGTTCCGGATCATGGACTCCCACGGCTGCGGCTCGGCGAAGCAGCCGATCTCCCGGAGGGACTCGACCGTCCGCGAGAGCTGGGTGGTGGTGGCGACGTACGCGCAGAGGATGCCGCCGGGCACCAGTGCCTTGGAGACGGCCTCCAGGCACTCCCACGGGGCGAGCATGTCCAGGACGACCCGGTCGACCTCGGTGTCCGAGAGGTTGTCCTGGAGATCGCCGACGGTGAGCTGCCAGGCCGGGTGCGGGCTGCCGAAGTAGCGCTCCACGTTCTGCTGGGCGATCTCGGCGAAGTCCTCGCGGCGCTCGTAGGAGTGCAGCATGCCCTGCTCACCGATGGCGCGCAGGAGGAAGGTGGAGAGCGCGCCCGATCCGACGCCTGCTTCCACGACCCGGGCACCGGGGAAGATGTCGGCGAAGGCCAGGATCTGGCCCGCGTCCTTGGGATAGACCACGGCGGCGCCGCGGGGCATGGAGAGGACGTAGTCGGGGAGCAGGGGGCGCAGCGCGAGATAGGCGACGTTTCCCGTGGTACGGACAACACTGCCCTCGGGAGCACCGATCAGCTCGTCGTGCGGGAAAGAACCCTTGTGGGTGTGGAAATTCTTTCCGGCTTCGAGCGTGAAGGTGTGGTGGCGTCCCTTGGGATCGGTGAGCTGTACTTGGTCCCCGACCTTGAAGGGCCCACGTCGGCGGGCGGCACCGGTCGGTTCAGACATGTGACCAGCGTACCGGTGTTTCCCGGGCCGGTTTCCGCCGGTGGACGGCCGCCGTCCCCGGGGCCGTCCTCAGGACCCGGGGCGCTTCATGGCGGCGAGGAAGGCGCGTTCGACGTCGGTCGTGGAGAGGACGCCGTAGACCGCGCCGGTCTCCTCCACGACGAGGTACTCGGTCGCGGGGGTGGCGCGCAGCCGGTCGAGGAGTTCCTCGCCCGCGAGTTCGGCGGGGACCCGCATGCCCTCGTTGAGGTCCTGCGCGAGGCCGCCGACGGCGACCCAGGGGCGGCGGTGCTCGGGGATCCCGCCGATGGCGGACTCCCGGACCACGCCCTTCGGTGTGCCCTCGGGGTCGACGACGACGAGGGCGCGGGCGCCCGCTTCGTTGGCCCTGCGCAGCGCTTCGGAGAGCGGGGTCGCGGATTCCACGGGCACCGCGCGGCGGGTGAGGGTGCGGGCCTGGAGTTCGGGGAGGTGTTCGCGCAGGCGCGCCATCCGCAGGCTGTTGCCCGCGCCGGTCCAGATGATGCCCGCGAGGATGGCGGCGAGCAGGGCGTCCGTGACCGTCTCCATACCGCCGGTCTGGACGGCGGTGTCACCGGTGTGCGTCAGGAGCGGCAGGCCGATGAGCACGGCGACGGCGAGGCCGCGGCCGACCCAGGCGGCGACGACGGTTCCGCTCATGGGCTTGCCGGTGATCTTCCAGACGACGGCGCGCAGCATGCGCCCGCCGTCGAGCGGCAGGCCGGGCAGCAGGTTGAAGACGGCGACGATGAGGTTGGAGATCATCAGTCCGGCGAGCAGGACGCCGGGAACGGTGCCGGGCTCCACGAGCTGCATGGAGAGATAGAACACTCCGGCCAGGACGAGGGAGAGGAGCGGCCCCACGAAGGCGAGCACGAACTCGCGCCCCGGGGTCTCGGTCTCCTTCTCGATCTCCGAGACTCCGCCGAAGAACTGGAGCTGGATGCGGCGCACGGGGAGTTTGTACCGGAGGGCAGCGACCGTGTGCGCGAGTTCGTGCACCAGGACGGAGGCGTAGAAGACGATGGCGAAGAAGAGGGCGACCAGGTAGCGGGCGGCGCCCAGCTCGGGCAGGACGCGGTCGAGCTGTCCTCCGAAGACCCAGGTGATGAGCGCCGCGACGACGAACCAGCTGGGGGCCACGTACACGGGCACGCCGAACGGGCGGCCCATCAGCAGGCCGCCGCCGGGTCCGGCGGGGCGGCGCTGACGTTCCTTGCCCGGTCCGGGGTCCCTGCCCCCCGCGCCGGGCTGCGGGCGCCCGCCGTCGCCGCTCTCGTCGCTCTCGTCCACTGGGTCCTTCCGTCCGGGCCGGGGCGTCTGAGTCGATCATGCAGTGCCCGAGGCTCTGCCGTCGATGGTATGCCGCCCGCTGTCGGTGGCGGGTCGTAGGGTCTGGAGCATGACCTCCGCACCTCGGCCCCCCGCGCCGCCGTCCTCCTTGTCGCCGTCGCGGGCGAACGACTTCATGCAGTGCCCTTTGCTCTACCGCTTCCGGGTCATCGACAAACTGCCCCAGAAGCCGAGCGAGGCGGCCACCCGGGGAACCCTGGTGCACGCGGTGCTGGAACGGCTCTTCGACGCGCCCGCTGCGGAGCGTACGGCGCCGAGGGCGCGGGCCCTGGTGCCCGGGCAGTGGAACCGGCTGCTGGAGTCGAAGCCGGAACTGACGGAGCTCTTCGCCGAGGACACCGGGGGCGAGCGGCTCGCCGGGTGGCTGAGCGAGGCGGAGCGGCTGGTGGAGCGGTGGTTCTCGCTAGAGGACCCGACGCGGCTTGAGCCGGTCGAACGCGAGATGTTCGTCGAGACGGAGCTGCAGTCGGGGCTGCGGCTGCGCGGGGTGATCGACCGCGTCGACATCGCGCCGACGGGCGAGGTCCGGATCGTCGACTACAAGACGGGAAAGGCGCCCCGCCCGGAGTACGCGGAGAGCGCGCTCTTCCAGATGAAGTTCTACGCGCTGGTGGTCTGGCGGCTCAAGGGCGTGGTGCCGCGCCGGCTCCAGCTGGTCTATCTCGGCAGCGGCGACGTCATGACGTACGACCCGGTGGTCGCGGACCTGGAGCGGGTGGAGCGGAAGCTGCACGCGCTCTGGGAGGCGATCCGGCTGGCGACGGAGACGGGCGAGTGGCGGCCGAGGCCGACCAAGCTCTGCGGCTGGTGCGACCACCGCGAGCTCTGTCCTGAATTCGGCGGGACTCCCCCGGTCTATCCGCTCCCCGTGGTGCTGCCGGAATCCCGTGAGGATGAGGCGGGCAGAATGGGGCCGGTGGGGGCCGACGCCGGTCGGCCCGCGTCCCCAGACGGTTCCTGAGGAGTTATTCGTGGCAATCCGCGTCCTGCTGGTCGACGACCAGCCACTGCTGCGCACCGGCTTCCGGATGATTCTGGAGGCCGAGGGCGATCTCGCGGTGGTCGGTGAGGCCGGTGACGGACTCCAGGCCATCGACCAGGTCCGGGCGCTCCAGCCGGACGTGGTGCTGATGGACATCCGGATGCCGCGGATGGACGGGGTGGAGGCGACCCGCCAGATCACCGGCCCGGACCGGGACGGTCCGGCGAAGGTGCTGGTGCTGACGACCTTCGACCTCGACGAGTACGTCGTGGAGGCGCTGCGCGCGGGGGCCAGCGGCTTTCTGCTCAAGGACGCCCCGGCCAACGAGCTGTTGCAGGCGATCCGGGTGGTGGCCGCGGGCGAGGCGATGCTCGCGCCGAGCGTCACCCGGCGGCTGCTCGACAAGTACGCCGACCACCTCCCGTCCGGCGAGGACCCGGTCCCGGACGCGCTGCACCGGCTGACCGACCGCGAGGTGGAGGTGCTGAAGCTGGTGGCGCGCGGCCTGTCGAACGCGGAGATCGCGGCGGACCTCTTCGTCAGCGAGACGACGGTGAAGACCCATGTCGGCCACGTGCTGACCAAGCTCCAGCTGCGCGACCGGGTGCAGGCGGCGGTGTACGCCTACGAGAGCGGGCTGGTCCGGCCGGGCGCGCAGTAGCGGCCCCGGCGGCGGCCTCACCGCCGGACTCTGCGCGCTCGAGGGCGTCGGGCGTCCGCGGAGGCATCGGCGATCCGCGCCGGCGAGCGGTCAGGCAGCGCCGCCGGGAAGGACGACGGCCTCGCCCCCCGGCGGACGTGTCGGCCCGCCTCCTCCGTTTCCCCGGTGCCGGGTCCGTGTACCGGTCATCGCCGGGTCCGGGTCCCCTCGTCCTCCACTCGCTGGTCCAGGACCAGCTTGCGCAGGAAGGCCAGGTCGACGTCTTCGAGCGAGCCGACGACCACGCGTCCGGGCGCCGGGGCGATGGGCGCCACGGAGGGGACGGCCACGACCCGGCATCCGGCGGCTTCCGCCGAGGCGACACCGGTGGCGGTGTCCTCGATGACTGCGCAGCGGGCGGGATCGGCGCCGAATCCGGCGGCGGCGGCGAGGTAGGGGTCGGGGTGCGGCTTGGTGCGGGCGACCTCGTCCCCCGCGATGGTCAGTGCGAAGTGGTGGTGCCCGATCGAGTCCAGTACCCGGTCGATGATCCGGCGGTGCGAAGCGGAGACGAGGGCGGTCGGCACCGCGTGGGCGGAGAGTTCGGCGAGCAGCCGGGCGGCGCCGGGCATGAGGGGTACGCCTCGTCCGATGCGCTTCTCGAAGCGGTCGTTCAGCAGGATCGTGAGTTCCTCGACGGCGATGTCCGCGCCGGTCACGTCAATGAGGTAGCCGGCGCTGCGGGTCATCGGCCCGCCGACGACCACTTCGCGCCAGGACTCGTCCAGCCGGTGGCCGAGGTCGGCGAAAACCTCCACCTCGGTGTCCCACCAGAAGCCCTCGGAGTCCACCAGGGTGCCGTCCATGTCGAGAAGGACGGCCTGCAGGGCGGCGCCAGGGGCCGTGCGAGTCAGGGACGCGGGGACCGTACTGGTCATGCGGCACACCTTCCGTGAGGGACGAGAAGGCCGGTCGCCCTTCCGGGAAAG
>NZ_JBHWZJ010000308.1:0-8169 GCF_042728415.1 Streptomyces sp. NPDC060198
CAGTTCGGTGAACCGGCCGCGGGCCCGGCCGGCGGGGGACGGGGCCCCGTCACGACCGCGCCGGGAGTCTCAGCCGCCCAGCCTCCGGCTCAGCTCCTCCACGTCGGTGGTCGGGGTCTCGCAGACGAAGTGGCGGCAGACGTACGCGGTCGGCTCGCCGCCCACCAGCGCCCGGTCCACCAGCAGCGGGAACTCCCCGCCGTCCGGCTCCCCCACCGCGACGACCGCGCCCGGCGCCCGTCCCAGCAGCGCCGTCCGGTGCAGCTCACCGCCGACCGGCCCGGCCACCGCCACCTCTCGGGGCCCGTCGAGCAGCGCCTCCGCGGCGGCCAGCCCCCACCCCACGAACCGGGGCGCGCGCGGCCCGAGCGCCTTCACCACCCCGAGCGCGCCCTCGGCCGCCGTGCGGTGCGGCTCGGAACCGGTGTGCGCCGCGTACGACAGGAGCGCCGCGGCCGCCGCCGTCCAGCCGGACGGGGTGGCGTTGTCGGTGGGGTCCTGCGGGCGGCGGATCAGCTTCTCCGCGTCGTCCGCGGTGTCGTAGAGCTGCCCGCCCTCCCCCGCGAACCGGGTCAGCACCACGTCGAGCAGCAGCCCGGCGAACTCCAGCCAGACCCCCTCGCCGGTCACCGAGGCCAGTGCGAGGAACCCCTCGGAGACGTCCGCGTAGTCCTCCAGCACCCCGCTGTTCCCACCGGCCCGCCCCTCCATGGAGGTCCGGCAGAGCCGGCCGTTCTCGCCCAGGTGGACGCGCACCAGGAGGTCGGCGGCCTCCGTGGCCCGCTCCACCAGGTCGGGCCGGTCGAAGTACGCGCCCGTCTCGGCCAGCGCCGCGACGGCCAGGCCGTTCCAGGCGGCGACCACCTTGTCGTCCCGCCCCGGACGGGGCCGCAGCTCACGGGCGGCCAGCAACCGGGCCCGCACGGAGGCGATCCGCCCGGCGTCGGGGTCGGGGTCGGCGTCGGCGTCAGGGTCGGGGGTGTCCTCGTCCGCCTGCGCCCCCGCCGTACCCGCGTCGAGCCTGAGCACCGAGGAACCCTCCTCGAAGGTGCCCTCCTCGGTCACCCCGAAGCGGGCGGCGGCGAACGCCCCGTCCTCCTCGCCGAGCACCTCGGTCAGCTGGGCGGGCGTCCATACGTAGAACGCGCCCTCCACGTGCCTGCCCTCGGCGTCCTCGCTGTCGGCGTCCAGCGCGGAGGCGAAGCCCCCCTCGGCGGTCCGCAGTTCGCGGACCAGGAAGTCGGCCGTCTCCAGCGCCACCCGGCGGGCCAGGTCCGACCCGGTCGACCGCCACAGGTGCGCGTACACGCGGCAGAGCAGCGCGTTGTCGTAGAGCATCTTCTCGAAGTGCGGCACCGTCCACTCCCGGTCCACCGCGTACCGGGCGAACCCGCCGCCGAGCTGGTCGTAGATGCCGCCCATGGCCATCGCCGCGCAGCTGTCCGCGGCCATCTGCAGGGCGCCCTCGGAGCCGGTACGGGCGTGGTGGCGGAGCAGGAACTCGATCGCCATCGACGGCGGGAACTTCGGCGCACCGCCGAACCCGCCGTGCGTGTCGTCGTAGTCCCGGGTCAGCCCCAGCAGCGCCCGCCCCAGGTCCGACTCGTCCGGCACGCCCTGCCCGCCGTGCGCCAGCGACCGTTTGGCCAGGTCGGCCACGATGTGCCCGGCGACCTCGGCGACCTCCCCGCGCCGGTCGGTCCACGCGGCGGACACGCCCTCCAGCACCTGCCGGAAGGACGCCATGCCGTGCCGGGGTTCGGGCGGGAAGTACGTACCGAAGTAGAAGGGTTCGGCGTCAGCCGTCAGGAACACGGTCATCGGCCAGCCGCCCTGCCCGGTCGCCGCCTGCACCGCCTCCATGTACACGGCGTCGACGTCCGGTCGCTCCTCCCGGTCCACCTTCACCGCCACGAAGTGCGCGTTGAGGTAGGCGGCGAGCGTCTCGTCCTCGAAGGACTCGTGTGCCATGACGTGGCACCAGTGAATCAGCGGAAGCATAAGTGGCAGGACGCATAGCCCACACTCAAGAGAATGGGCACGTCCCGCCGCTTAGCTTCCGTCATCGCCTCCTCTCCCCATGGCCACCAGTCCACTGGATTGGAGGCGTGCTGGAGTAGGTAGGGCGACTGTGCGTGAGCCAGTCTGTTCATGCCGCCATCGTTGCACGGTCCGCCCCGGGGCGGACGGCCATCCGCGCTGCGGGCGCGGCATCGCCTGCGTGCGCCTTCTCCGTGTGCCCCCACACCAACACCTCCCGGCGACGTCCGGGAATGCGCCCGGCGTCCTCCTGTGGGGTGCCGTGGGGGAACTGCCTCGGAAGGGATGTGAGGCCAACACAGGTTGCGTTCCCCCCTTGTGGTTGCGCGAGAGGACTGTCCCGCCGGGTGCACGCCATCACGAACGAGATGGTCGCCAGCTCATCCGGACCGCCCGGAGGATCCCGGCAGGCGCCCGCTCCCCCAGGTACGACGCCCCTGTGATGGCGCTCGCACGGAACAGGCTGCTCTCGTAGACGAATGCGTCCAACCTTCCGCCATGTCAGCCCCGTTGCCTCTGAACCGCGCCTTCATCCGGATCCCTGAGAGCTCGTAACACGATCTCGCTGACTCGTCCTGGTAGGCCGATACCGGTGTGACGATTCGGCCGATCGTGAGGGTGTGGGTACCCGACCGTGGATCGTGGACGATGAGTTGTGGGCTCTGGTCGCGCCGGAGCGGTCGCTGGGGCCGAGGCCGGTGCCGGACCGACTCTGCCTCCAAGGGACGGTAACGGCCAGGTCGCTTTCCGCTCGCCGAGCGCCCGGATGTGGAATTCGGCGGGTGACACCGTCGCCGATGAGGACCCGTCACCCCAGAACACCGGTCTACGAACACTGGGTTCGGAACAATCTGCCACGGGATCAGAGCCCGTTCCGGTGACCGGTCTCACGGAGGAGAATCCGCTCGACGGTCCCCGCGCTGGCGACGAGTCTGCGGTGATGGACGTCGTCCTCGATGAGGAATCTGTCCGTGTCGTCCCCGATGCCGACCTTCTCACCGATACCACCGAGACCGAGCTTCCTCTTTACCTCGATCCCTCGGTGGAGCTGAACTAGTCCGAGAGGACAGTGCTGTCCTCCGATGGTGACGTCTTGTACAACTTCTCGGGCGGCACGAAAGGCATGAGTGTGGGTAAGTGCGGCTCCGCCGTGATCGGCGGCACTGCCTACTACTGCGGCAACGGCTATGTGAATCGCATGTACTTCGAGTTCGCTCCGGACAAGCTGAAAGGCAAACACGTTCTGGACGCCGAGTTCAGAGTGACGGAGACCTGGTCGTTCGTGAAATGTTCGAGGAAATGGCGGAGGACATGTGCCATCGCGGCGCGAGGGACGGCTGCGGTGCCGCCAACCTCGGCGACGACCTCAAGGACAGGCTGACGGGCGGCATGGACCGCGAGGAGGCGGAAAAAGTCATGGACCGTATCGACGAGTCCTGGAAGCGGAAGAATCTCAAGAGTGGCGCCAGTCATTTCGGCTTCGACAAACCGGAGGAGTTTCAGCTCGCCCTGACGTTGGCGATCATGGGGCATGAGGTGATGTCACGGAACGACGATCAGCACCCACCGCACGCGGGTGACGCCTGGGTGGATGACAAGCGGGCCGAGTTCAAGGTGCAGTCGAGCACTAGCAGGGAAAGGCTCAAAAAACACATAAAGCACGCGGACAGGGATCAGCAGGTGGAAGTTGTATACGTGGATCTGCGGCCGAGCGGGATGAGCCAGGGTGACGCAGAATCCATAACCAACCACTACTCTTCCTATGAGACCTTGGAGCGGATCGTGGTCATAGGCAAGGATTGGGTGATCGACAAATCCTTGAAGGATTGACCTGCACAGGGGGCGCCGCCTAGTTTTTCGGGCGCGCCCCCTGCCCCCAGCGGAAGTCTGGAGAAAATTCCCAATGACGGATCTCGATTTTTCACCGTACGATGGCTATAAAAATGATTTCGAAATCCAGATCGGCCCGATTTCGGAAGTCGATTTCAGTGCCAAAAAATTCGGCGACAACCTGTGGATGAATATCCTTGACATCTTGGGGGCATCTTTCGGTTCCGGGACGACCATGCCAGGCAGATCCGGATTCAGCTACAGCCTCCAAAATGACGAACTGAGCGTTTCTCTCTACGTGGGCCCGATCGAGGAGGACGGGGTTCTTGGTCATGTGCCCGCCTCGCTCACCGCGATCTCCCGGTTCGAGGACGTCGAAAGTTCGAAATTGGCGGAAGTGCTCTACGCCGGGCTGACCGCTTCCGGCGGTTATCTTGTCGTAGTGTTCGCGCACCACGGCAAGCCCATTGCTGCCAACTTTGATGTGGGCGACGATTGGTGAACTGACGAGCGATCGTGCGCCTCAAGGATTGCCCTCGCCCCGTCGCGTCCTCATCGCTGCCGGTTGCCGATCCTGACCCGATTTCATATCGCCCACTCTGGTGTCGAAATCGGGCCCTCCAGGGGCTGGGCGCCACCAAGGGCTGTCCCGAAATCCCTGGTGGGTGCGGGACAGCCCTCACAGCTCGTCACGCGACACCCTCGGGTCTTCTTGAGTCGTCTCCAGCACGTGAAGCTGCAGGCGAGGGAGACGAAGGCTTCGTGAAGTTCGGTGCGGCGTTTGAAGTGGTGGAGCAGGGCGAAGATGTGACGTCGGGGGACGGGCTCACCGGGGGCGGAAGAGGTCGAGTGGCGGGGCTGCCCCACGGGGCCGCGGCGCACCCACACCGGCAGCATGCGGACAAGACGCAGAGCCGAGCAGCGCCGGACCTGCGACCCGGATCGTGGAGGTCGCCCAGTACGCCAAGGCCGGCATCCCCTTCCACTGGCGGGTCGGACAGGCCGCCGCCGGGGTCCCGATCGTCCACACCTACGTTCCCGACCCCGCCACCAAGTCCTACCGGGACGGCGAAGTGTCCACCGGCGCGATCAGGGCCGCCGCGCCCTTCTCCGTCGCTGTCGACCTCGGTGGCCTCCGACGGTACGAGCGATCACGGCCGCCTCGACGAGACAGGTACGTCGACCGGTTGCCGACGGGGGCGGGCCACCGGGAGAAGTCCGGCGGTCAGGAGCAGTCCGCCGACCGGGAGCAGGTCGAGGTCGACCGAGAAGAGAAGGAAGCCCGCGAGCACGAGCAGAGGGCTCCACACCGGCAACGCACGAGGCGTGGCGGCCGTCGGCAGAGTCAGGAGGACGAGCCAGCCGAGCTGGAAGGCGAGCGGGCCCGCGAGCTCCAGCTGTTCCGGCAGCGGCGCCGCGTCGTCCAGGACCGCGAACAGGTCGCCGAGGATCACCCAGAGGAAACAGGCGATACCGAACAGGCTGACCGCCGTGGCCACGTTCGCGACCTGATGCCTGCCGGGGGTGGCGGCGACGGCGATCCGCCGCAGCCCGAACGTCACCACGCCGAAGAGTAAGAAGCCGGCGAAGAACAGGGTGTGTCCGAGGTTCCAGGCGAGTCCGGGCCCGTGTTTCCCGTCCAGCCCGTCGACGAGGCGCAGGACGCCGTACAGCACCAGCAGGAGCGGGGCGACGAGGGCGGGCGCGTAGCGGCCGCCCGTGAGGGTCGAAGTCATACGAGCAGACTCGCAGTCGGCCGGCTCCCGGCCCATCGGGGACGCCCCTGGCCGATCCGGGAGGATTCCCCTAGGGGTATCCGCGGATGGCGGGGGCACGACTCCACGCCCCGCGCCGACCGTGCGTGGCGCGGGGCGGGTCGGGACACCGGCCGAGGGGCCCGAAGGACGGACTGCGCCCCGGGGTGCTACTCGGCGCGGGCTCCGGCGGAGGCACCGGTCCCGGCGGGCGCGGGCGCCTCGGTGTCCTCCGGGGCTTCCTCGAAGTTCACCCGGCCCATGTGGCGGTTCATGGACTTCATCAGCAGCCACACGCCGACGGCGAGCGCGGCGAAGACGATGAAGCCGAGGACGCCGGGGGTCACCTTGTTCTTGTCGAGCTCGTCGGCGGCCAGCGGGACGAGATGCGTCAGTGCCTGGGTGGAGTACATATCAGGCATTGTCGCGGATGCCCGCGAAGAGATCGCTCTCGGGGAGGGAGGTATCGACACTGGACTTCACGAGCTCGTACTCCTCGGTCGGCCAGACCTCCTTCTGGACGTCCATCGGGACGCGGAACCAACCGCCCTCGGGGTCGATCTGCGTGGCGTGCGCGATGAGCGCCCGGTCGCGCACCTCGAAGAAGTCCGCGCACGGGATGTGCGTGGTCAGGGTGCGCTCGGTGTGCTTCATCTCGTCCCAGCGCTTCAGCCAGTCGCCGTACGGGGACTCCAGGCCGCGCGCCAGGAGCGCCTCGTGCAGGGCGACCGTGCGGGGCTTGTTGAATCCCTGGTTGTAGTAGAGCTTCCGCGGCTCCCAGACGGGACCGAACTCGTCCTCGGGGAAGCGCTCCTTGTCGTTCGCACCGTCGAACGCGATCATCGTGATCTTGTGGGTCATGATGTGGTCGGGGTGCGGGTAGCCGCCGTTCTCGTCGTACGTGGTGACGACCTGCGGGCGGAACGCGCGGATCTTGGCGACGAGGCGCCCGGCGGCACTCTCCTCACCCTCCAGCGCGAAGCAGCCCTCGGGAAGCGGGGGCAGCGGGTCGCCCTCGGGGAGGCCGGAGTCGACGAAGCCGAGCCACTCCTGCTGGACGCCGAGAATCGCGCGGGCCTCGTCCATCTCCTTCCTGCGTACCTCGTGGATGTTCTCCTCGATGTACGCGTCTCCCTGGAGACGGGGGTTGAGGATGGAACCACGTTCGCCACCGGTGCAGGTGACGACCATGACGTCCATCCCCTCGGAGACGTACTTGGCCATGGTGGCGGCGCCCTTGCTCGACTCGTCGTCGGGGTGGGCGTGGACGGCCATCAGGCGCAGCTGCTCGGTCAAGACTCGGTCCTCAGTTATTCGTCACGATGGGCAACTCCTATAGTGACCGAACGGGGAGGTGGAAAATTCCGCGATTCCCCGCACAGGAGGAACGATCATGACGGCGCTGCGCGAGGCCACGCCCGAGGGCCGGTACGGCCGGAGCCAGGACGAGAACGCGGACCGCAAGCTCCGGGTGATCGGTGCGGTGCTGGGTGCGGCGCTGATCGGCGTGATCGTCTGGATCGGTGTGGACAAGGTCGCCGGTACGGAGATCAGCGCCGAGCTGATCAAGTCCAAGATCGTCTCCGACGAGCGGGCCGAAGCCCATCTCGAAGTGCACAAGGACAAGGACTCCGGCGGCTTCTGCACGGTGCGCGCCCTGGACGCGGAGGGCGGCGAGGTCGCCCGCAAGGATTTCCGGTTCGACCAGCCCGGGGGCCGCGTCGACGAGGTCGTGGCGCTGCGGACGACGTCCCGGGCCAGTGCGGTGGAGCTGCTGGGCTGCACCGGCGGCGGCTCGGCGGGCTGAGCCCGGAGGCCCACCCGCGGCGGACGGCCCGGCCCGGTGCGCCACCCGCACTGTCCGCCACGCCTCCATCGGCACCGGGTAACCTTCTCCCCCTTTGCCCGGGAAATTGTTAGGCTCGTGGTTTCGCCCACTCGTGAGGGAACAAGCTCGGGGTAGGGCGATGCTTTGTATTCCCAGTACCGACGAGGAGCACCTGTGACCCAGACCAGCGAAAACGTCACCTGGCTCACGCAGGAGGCGTACAACCAGCTCAAGGCCGAGCTGGAGTACCTGTCTGGTCCCGCGCGCACGGAGATCTCCGTAAAGATCGCGGCGGCCCGTGAGGAGGGCGACCTCCGCGAGAACGGCGGGTACCACGCGGCCAAGGAGGAGCAGGGCAAGATGGAGCTCCGGGTGCGCCAGCTCACCCAGCTCCTGGAGCACGCGAAGGTCGGCGAGGCGCCGGCCGACGACGGTGTGGTCGAGCCCGGCATGGTCGTGACGATCGCCTTCGACGGCGACCCGGACGACACCGTGACCTTCCTGCTCGCCTCCCGCGAGTACGCGAGCACGGAGATCGAGACGTACTCGCCGCAGTCGCCGCTCGGCAGGGGCGTCAACGGCAAGCGCACGGGCGACGACGCCGAGTACGAGCTGCCCAACGGCAAGAAGGCCGCGGTGAAGATCCTCTCGGCCAAGCCCTACACCGGCTGAGCCACCCGCGACGCGAAGAGCCCCGGTCGGCGGACTCCCGAGGAG
>NZ_JBHWZJ010000309.1:0-8156 GCF_042728415.1 Streptomyces sp. NPDC060198
TCCGGGGGCTGCGGCGACCTCTTTTGTTCATGATCGATTCACTGGTGGGCGTCCGGTCCGCCGCGGCAGCACCGCGGGGCTGTGCGCCGGAGGCCACCATGAGCGGTACGAACGGCAGGGGCGACACGGACGGGCCCGGAAACCGTACGCCGGGCACGGCGTTCCGTGCGACACGGGGGCCTGCGACGGCCACACAGGCGCTGATCGCCGGGCAGACCGTGGTGCAGCTGAGCATCGCGGCGGCCGGCGGGTCCCGATCGGGGCTCGCCGCCGCACTCGCCCCGGTGTCGGCGCTGCTGCTGGTGGGGTCCGCGGTCGCGTTCCTCGTCTGGTTCCTCGCCTGCCGGGCGAACGCCGAGCTCCTCGCCCCCGGGTCGCAGCGGTACACCGAGAGGCTCACAACGGGGGGTTTCTTCCTCCCCGTGCTGTGGTGGATACCGGTCCGGGCGGCCCTGGACATCCGGAACGCGAGCGGGTCGTCACGCGGCACCGCGCTGATTCTCTGGTGGTGGGCCGCCTTCGTCGCCAAGACGGCCGGCTCGCTGGCAGTGGACGGGACGACGACGCCGGGAGGCGGGTCCACCCCGTACGACATGGTGGTCGGCGTGCTCGCAGCGGTGGCGGCGATCCTGGTGATCCGGCTGATCACGGCCGACGTGGAGGCCGCGACCGTCGCCGGCCCGGGTGCCCTGCCTCCCGCTGCGTTCCCCGCCGCCTGACGGCGGGGCCGTAGCCCCGGGCGGTGTCCGGCGGAGCACGGCCGGACACCACCCGGCCGCCCACGCGAAGATGCCCGGTCGCCCCCCTCTGGAACGGGCGACCGGGCATCCGTGCGCGGGCCTCACGGCCGGTACGGGGACGTACGCGGGGCGGTGCTCAGGAGGCGGTGCAGACGCTCACGGTGGGGGCGGCGGTGTTGCCGTTCGCCTGCACGGTGAAGCCGAAGCTGGTCGAAGCTCCGGCCGCCAGGCTGCCGTTGTAGCTCGGCGTGATCGTCATGACCTTGCCCGTGCTGTCCCAGGCGGTCGTGCCGTTCCAGACCCCGGTGGTCGTCTGGTTGGCGCCGAGGGTGACCTTGACGCTCCAGCCGGTGATCGCGGCGGAGCCCGCCTTGATGGTCACCTGGCCGTTGAAGCCGCCCTGCCAGGTCTGCGTCGCCGTGTAGGTGGCGGTGCAGGTCTTGGTGCCGGTGCCGGGGTCGGTGCCGCCGCCCGTGCCGGGGTCGGTGCCGCCGCCGGAGGAGCTCCCGCCGAGGGCCGTCAGGACCGCGGTGTAGGCGGCCTTCTTGCCGTAGTTGTCGTCGAAGAGCAGCGGGGTGCCGCTGGCCCGCCACGAGTACTTGTCCGGGATGCCCCAGACGGTCAGCCCGGTGCAGCGGGTCACGGCGAGGCAGGCCTTGACGACGTTGCCGTAGTTGGTGGCCTGGGCGCTGCCGGAGCCCTCGATGTCCAGTTCGGTGATCTGCACGTCGACGCCGAGGTCGGCGAAGCGCTGGAGGTTGGCCTGGTAGTCCGACGGGACGGGCGAGTTGCTGTTGAAGTGGCTCTGGAAGCCCACGCAGTCGATCGGGACGCCCCGTGCCTTGAAGTCCTTCACCATGTTGTAGACGGCGGTGGACTTCGCGTTCACGCCGTCGGTGTTGTAGTCGTTGTAGCAGAGCTTCGCGGCGGGATCGACGCTGCGGGCGGTCGTGAACGCCTCCTCGATGAAGCCGTTGCCCAGCTTGTCCTGGAAGGGCGAGGACCGCCGCGCGCCGCTGCTGCCGTCCTGGAACGCCTCGTTGACCACGTCCCAGGCGTAGATCTTGCCCTTGTAGTGGGTCATCACCTGGGTGATGTGGTTGTTCATCGCGGTGCGCAGGTCGGTGGCGGCGAGGCCGCTCACCCAGCTCGGCAACTGGGAGTGCCAGACCAGCGTGTGGCCCCGGACCTTCATGTTCTTGCTCTGGGCGTGACTGACGATCTGGTCGGCGCTGGAGAAGTTGAAGGTGTTGCGGGTGCCCTCGACGGCGTCCCACTTCATCTCGTTCTCCGGCGTCACCGCGTTGAACTCGGTGTCGAGCGTGGCCGCGTACCCCGATTCGCCGAGGTGGTTGGCCGCCACGGCCGTACCGAAGTAGCGGCCCGAGCCGGCGGCCGCGGCGCCGAGGGTGCTTCCGGCGGCCTGCGCACTGCCGGAGAGCGCGACGACTCCGGTGAAGGAGACGAGGCCCGCCCCGCCCAGGGCGAGGGCCCTGCGGGCGAAGACGCGGAACGGGGAGCGGTGTCGCCCGCCCGCGTCGGACACGTTGATGGTCATGACTGCTTCTCTCTTCCGTGGTCGGACAAGAAGGAACTGACCGCCGTGGGGACGGCCACAATCGGAGGCACGCGGCCTTGCTCGCCATGCGCATGCCAAACATGGGGCCGGCCGGTCACGGGGTGCCGCGCTCCGCCCGCGGCCGGGACGACGCGCGGTCGTCCCGGCCACGGGGCACCGCCCGGCCGGCCGGGTCAGTGCCGGCCAGTGCGGCGCGCGGCGGCGCGGAGGCCGTCGGCGAGCGCCGTGTACGCGGGCTTGCGCACGTAGTTCTCGTCCATGATGTTCGCGGCACCCTGACCGGAGAACGTGCCCGGCACCCAGGAGTACTTGTCGCTGAAGCCCCAGACCGTGAAGGACTTGCAGCCCTTGACGGCGACGCAGGCGTCGAGCAGCCTGCGGTAGTCCTGGGCCTGGCGGGCCCGCTTAGTGTCGTCCGCCGGCAGCGTCATCCGCACGTCGATCTCGGTGAACGCGGTCTGCAGACCGAGGGCGTCGAAGCGGGCGAGGTTGTCGCCGACGTCACCCGGGAAGCCGTACTGGATGTCCAAGTGGCCCTGGATGCCCAGACCCTGGACCGGTACGCCCTGCGCGCGGAGCTTCTTGGCCAGGTCGTAGTAGGCGGTGGACTTGGCGTTGACACCCTCGACGTTGTAGTCGTTCATGAAGAGCTTCGCCTTCGGGTCGGCCGCGTGGGCCCACTTGAAGGCATCGGCGATGTAGGACGGCCCGAGTTTCTGCAGCCACAGGGAGTCCCGGTAGGTGCCGTCCTCGTCGAAGACCTCGTTGACGACGTCCCACTGGTAGATCTCGCCCTTGAAGTGGCGGACCTCGTCGGTGATGTGCTTGCGCAGGATGCCCCGGAGCGCGTTGGCGTCGATCGAGCCGTCCGCGACGCCCGAAGTGAGCCAGGCCGGAAGCTGGTTGTGCCAGACCAGCGTGTGACCGCGCACCTCCTGGCTGTTCTTCTTGGCGAACTTGACCAACCGGTCCGCCTGCGACCAGTCGTAGGTACCGCGGGCGGGCTCCACGACCTCCCACTTCATGACGTTCTCGGCGGTCACCGAGCTGAACTCGGAAGCCACGTCGGCCCGATAGGGTGCGTCGGCGGCCAGCGCGCTCGTGTCGACGGCCGTCCCGATGAGCAGGTCCGGACGCTCGGCGAGGGTACGCAGCGTCGCCTCGTGCCCGGCGTGCCGGGCGGGGGCCGCCTGGGCGGCGGCGCCGAGGGTCAGCGCGGCCACGGCACCCGTGGCGACGGCGAGGGCGAGTCGTCTGGACAGCATGGTGCAACTCCTCATAAGGGTGGGACTGGGGCGCGTCGCACCGACCGGAGCTCTGGCTTCACCCCCCGCCCTTCCGAAACTCTCTCGGTAAAAGACTGGTGGCGCTCCACTCCTTCACCTGGTCAGCGAGGGAGCGATGGCCTGGACTTACTTGACGATTCAGGCACATAACACCCCTGCGAGTGGTGCCCTGAGCCGTTCGTCGGCGCTGAGACAGATCCTGCGGCATGAATTGCCGCCGAAACAATGGCGCGTCACAAACGAAACATTTTCGTTCGAGATATCCCCATCGAACATGCGGGATTCGACGACGCCGCGCCCCGGAATCCGGACACCCCTCGCGCACGCCGACGACACGCCCCGGAGCCCCATGCCTGGCGACCCTCGCACCGGCGGAGCACACCGCCGGGCCGCACCGGCGGGCCGAGCCGCATCACACCCGCCCACCATGGACCACCGAGTCAAACCTCTTTGTGATGTGTCTAACTTCCGCAACTACAGGCGGACTTGCAGCACCCAGATCCACAAGTGCACTACGAACCGCGAGAGTTCGATTTATGCACGTTAGACCAGGTCGGCCCTGCGGCCGACTCGTCCCTCCCGGCACACCTGCCACAACAGGGCTCTGCGAAAACAGAGTTGACGATTGGACCGAGATCGCGGCGGAAGCCTCCGATGTGTCTGAACTTCACGTGAACCCCAGCGAAATGGCACGTGTGTGGATATCGTGCACCGAGCGATGGCGCATCCGCCGGTCCCGGGGACCGACGGATGCGCCGCGTTCGGGGATGCAACTGTGACTGGGGGGTTCATGGGGCATGTCGAAACACCCGACTCCGACATATCCGGGCCCGTGGGACTACGGCGTCTGCCACGCCCTCGTTCCACGGCACCCCGGAACCGCGCGACGGCCCTGGAGCAGCTCTGGAGGGCCCCTACCGCACAGCGCGACCTGACCGATCACCTACTGCCCGGCCGGCGGACGGCCCGCCGGGGAACGTCCCTGGCGGGCCTGACCGAGACCGTCGGCATGGCCGTTCCCGCCTGGGCCGTCCTGTCCTCGCGGGGGCAGCCGGTGGCCCTGCCCACCGCGGTCGTCGCGGCCCTCGTATGGGCCGGGGTACGGGCCGTGCGCGGGCGCTGGACGGCCGGACCGCAGCGGAGCGCCACCGGAGCGGTGGGAGTCCTCGGGGACTGGCTGGTCTTCGTCGGCCTGCTCGCCGTCGCCTGGGCCGTCGCCGGCGACACCGTCGATCCGACGGTCGCCCTGGTGGCCGCGGCGCCCGGCGGCGCGGTGACGGCCGCGGTGACCTCGGTGGTCCGGCGGCGAGCCCGCGCCACGCACCGCCGTCCGGTCCTGCGGGTCCTCGTCGTCGGCGAGGCTTCCGGCGTGGACACCGTGGCCGGCGCTCTCGGCTCCCGCGCGCAGCGGGAGGGGTACGCCGTCGTCGCGGCCGTCCCCGTGGGGGCGGCGGAGCCGGATCACCAGGTGCCCCTGACCGGGCGCCTCGGGGCCGACGGCACCGACGACGACGTCTCCACCGTGCTCGCCGGGGCGTACGCGTACGACGTGGACCTGGTCCTCGTCGCGCCCGGGCCCCTGCTCTGCGGAGACCGGCTGCGCCGACTCGGCTGGGGGCTGCAGGACGGCGGCATCGCGCTCTGCGTGCTCTCCGCGCTGACCGGGATCACCACCGCCCGGGTGCGGCCGGCCTCGGTCGCGGGGATGACCCTGCTGCACATCACCCCGCCCCTGCGGCGGGGCCCGCAGGCGGCACTGAAGTCGGTGCTGGACCGGTCGGGCGCACTGGCCGGGCTGGCGCTGCTGGCGCCCCTGCTGCTGGCGGTGGCGCTGGGTGTACGGCTCTCCTCCCGGGGCCCCGTCTTCCACCGGCAGGTCCGGCACGGACGGCACGACCGGCCGTTCACCATGTGGAAGTTCCGGACGATGGTGGTGGACGCCGAGTCCCGGAAGGCCGAGCTGACCACCGCCAACGAGGGGGCCGGGCCGTTGTTCAAGATGCGTCACGACCCCCGGGTGACCGGGATCGGAAGAGCTCTGCGACGTACCTCGATCGATGAACTCCCGCAACTTCTCAATGTGTTGCGAGGTGACATGTCCCTGGTGGGCCCTCGCCCTCCCCTTCCCGAGGAGGCGGCGGAGTACGACGACCGCGAGCGGAGACGGCTCGCGGTGAAACCGGGGCTGACCGGCCTCTGGCAGGTCAGCGGCCGGTCCGACCTCTCCTGGGAGGAATCGGTCTCCCTGGACCTCTGGTACGTCGACAACTGGTCGGTCTCCACCGACATGAACCTGCTGGCCCGTACGGTGCGCGCCGTCACCGACGGCCGCGGCGCCTACTGAGGGGCCGGTGGAGACGATGGGAGCACTCCGGGTGCCCCGCACCCGGCGGGGAACCGGGTCACCCGGGCAGTCCGGTCGACCCGGGCCGCCCGGCTCAGCCCTGGGCCGGGTCCCGGTCGCGCCACCAGGCGTAGGTCCCGGCGATCCCGTCCCTGAGCGAGATCTTGGGTGCGAAGCCGAGAGCCGTCAGGCGCTCCACGTCCAGCAGCTTGCGCGGGGTGCCGTCCGGCTTAGAGGCATCCCACTCGATCCTTCCCTGATACCCGATCACCTCAGCCACCGTCTCGGCGAGTTCGCGGATGGTCAGGTCGTCCCCGCACCCGACGTTGACCGGCTCGTCACCGTCGTACGAGGTCAGCAGCAGGGCGCAGGCCGCGGCCAGGTCGTCGACGTGCAGGAACTCCCGGCGGGGGGTGCCGGAACCCCACAGGGTGACGGAGGGTGCTCCGTCGCGCTCCGCCTCGTGGAAACGACGGACGAACGCGGGCAGGACGTGCGAGGTGGCCAGGTCGAAGTTGTCTCCGGGGCCGTAGAGATTGGTCGGCATGGCGCTGACGTACGAGGCGCCGTACTGCCTGCGGTACGACTGGACCTGCGCGATTCCGGCGATCTTGGCCAGCGCGTACGCCTCGTTGGTCGGCTCCAGCGGGCCGGTGAGGAGCGCGCTCTCGCTGATCGGCTGGGGGGCGTGCTTGGGGTAGATGCAGGAGGATCCGAGGAACAGGAGCCTCTTCGTGCCGGCCGCGTGGGTGCCGGCGATCACGCTCAGCTGGATGCGGAGGTTGTCCTCCAGGAACTGCACCGGCCAGGTGCTGTTCGCCATGATCCCGCCCACCTTGGCGGCGGCCAGGACGACGGCGTCCGGCCGGACGTCCCGCAGATACGCCTCGGTCCGCGCACCGTCGCGCAGGTCGAGGAGGTCGCGGCCGCGGGTGAGCACCTCGTAGCCGTCCGCGGTCAGGCGGCGGACCACCGCCGAACCGACCAGACCGCGGTGACCCGCCACGAAGACGCGTGCACCGGGGGGAAGTAGAGGGCGATCGGATTCCTGGGAAGCGCCGGGGAGATCAGTCGTCATGGCTCGGATTGTGCCAGCGGACGCGCGACACTGTGACCTTTTCACCGCAAACCGCTCATGTCATGCAATTCCGGGGTAACACAACGCCGTTCAGGCGACCACAGAAGGGGGGAGTCATGGCCAAGACCGCACTCATCACCGGCGTGACGGGGCAGGACGGCTCGTACCTGTCCGAGCTGCTGCTCGACAAGGGGTACACGGTCCACGGACTCATACGCCGATCGTCGAGTTTCAACACCGAGCGCATCGACCACATTTACCAGGGGCCCGAGGAGGCGGAGCGTTCCTTCGTGCTGCACCACGCGGATCTCGCGGACGGTGTGGCCCTGGTGAACCTGCTGCGCGAGATCCAGCCCGACGAGGTCTACAACCTCGGCGCCCAGTCGCACGTCCGGGTCTCCTTCGACGCGCCGCTCTACACCGGTGACGTCACCGGCCTCGGCTCGATCAGGCTGCTGGAGGCGGTGCGCGCCAGTGGCATCGACACCCGCGTCTACCAGGCTTCGTCCTCCGAGATGTTCGGCTCCACCCCGCCCCCGCAGAACGAGGCGACGCCGTTCCATCCGCGCAGCCCGTACAGCGTGGCCAAGGTGTACGCGTACTGGGCCACGGTCAACTACCGTGAGGCCTATGGCATGTTCGCGGTGAACGGCATCCTCTTCAACCACGAGTCCCCGCGCCGGGGCGAGACCTTCGTGACCCGGAAGATCACCCGGGGTGTGGCCCGCATCAAGGCGGGACTCCAGGACCGGCTGCACCTGGGGAATCTGGACGCGGTGCGTGACTGGGGTTACGCCCCCGAGTACGTGGACGCGATGTGGCGGATGCTCCAGCGCGACACCCCCGACGACTACGTGGTGGCGACCGGCGAGGGGGTCAGCGTCCGGCAGTTCCTGGAGCACTCCTTCGCCCATGCCGGTCTGGACTGGCGCGAGCACGTGCGGTACGACCCCAAGTACGAACGACCCAGCGAGGTGGACGCGTTGATCGGTGACGCCTCCAAGGCGGAGGAGCTGCTCGGCTGGAAGCCGCAGGTGCGGTCGATGGAGCTGGCGCGCATCATGGTCGACGCGGACGTCCGGCTGCTGGAGGCGCAGCTCAGCGGCGCGGCCGTGCGGGTGGACCGATG
>NZ_JBHWZJ010000310.1:0-8143 GCF_042728415.1 Streptomyces sp. NPDC060198
CTGGTGATGCTGGTCAACCCGGCGACCACCATCGACCTCGGCATCCGGCCGCCCGGCGCCGAGCGCTGACCGGGCCGGCTACTCCTCGACCAGGAGCTTCTCGCGCAGTTGCGCGAGCGTCCTGGCCAGCAGCCGGGAGACGTGCATCTGCGAGATGCCCACCTCCTGGGCGATCTGCGACTGGGTCATGTTGCCGAAGAAACGCAGCAGCAGAATCCGCTTCTCGCGCGGCGGCAGCCCCTCCAGCAGCGGCTTCAGGGACTCGCGGTACTCGACGCCCTCCAGCGCCTCGTCCTCCGAGCCCAGCGTGTCCGCGACGGCCGGTGATTCGTCGTCGGTGTCCGGTACGTCCAGCGAGAGGGTGCTGTAGGCATTGGCCGATTCCAGCCCCTCCAGCACCTCCTCCTCGGAGATGCCGAGCCGCTCCGCCAGCTCATGCACGGTCGGCGAGCGGCCGTGCTGCTGGGAGAGCTCGGCGGTGGCCGTGGTCAGCGAAAGCCGCAGCTCCTGGAGGCGGCGCGGCACCCGGACCGCCCAGCCCTTGTCGCGGAAGTGGCGCTTGATCTCCCCGACGACGGTCGGCGTCGCGTACGTGGAGAACTCCACGCCCCGGTCCGGATCGAACCGGTCCACCGACTTGATCAGGCCGATCGTGGCGACCTGGGTGAGATCGTCCAGCGGCTCGCCCCGGTTGCGGAACCTGCGGGCCAGATGCTCCACCAGCGGCAGATGCATCCGGACCAGCCGGTTGCGCAGTTCGGCCTTCTCCGGCGACCCGTCCGGCAGGTCCCGGAGCACTACGAAGAGCGCCCGCGCACCGCTGCGGTCGTTGGGATCGTGATGCCCGTGCTCGCTCATCTGGCCCGCCCGCTCCGCCTGCTCCGCCGCGACCGTGAGCCCCGAGGGCCCGTCCGTCCCGTCCGCCCCGTCCACCGGGTGCGGGCGGGCCTGTTGCTCGGGGACGGCGGTAGGGTGCGCCGCCCCCGATCGCATCGAATCGTCCCGCACAGCACCTTCCCCGTTCCCGTCGCTCACGCCGGCCCGGGTCCCGCGCCGCGTTGTTTGTGGAGGCTGATGCTGACCGTCCGGTCGTCGGCGACCGTGGACTCGACCTTGCCCGCCAGCGCGGCGAGCACCGTCCACGCGAAGGTGTCGCGTTCCGGTGCCCGGCCGTCCGTGGTCGGGGCCGACACGGTCACTTCGAGGGAGTCGTCCACGAGCCGGAACACGCAGCTGAGGACGGAGCCGGGCACGGCCTGCTGGAGCAGGATCGCGCAGGCCTCGTCGACCGCGATGCGAAGGTCCTCGATCTCGTCGAGAGTGAAGTCCAAGCGCGCCGCGAGGCCGGCCGTAGCCGTACGCAGCACCGACAGGTAGGCACCCGCGGCGGGCAGCCGGACCTCCACGAAGTCCTGGTTCCCGGGTTCGCCTGCGATCTGGGACACCCTCACCTCCAAGGTGGCACAAACTCGTTCGAGGTTCCGGAACATGTCCGCAACCGTTCGGTCGGTCGTCGGTTCTCGGTCGGGGCGACGCTATCGCGATACATGATGCCGTGTCGCCGCGAGCCCAACCGGTGGGGGTCACACATGGTAAGCACGGAGGTACTGACAGTGGCTAGTGCCGTGACCGGGATTGTTCGCCCGTGACGGGGACGGACCTCGCAGGCAGGGGCTTTCGGGTTCGGTGGCGCACAATTCCGAAGAACCGGCGCCGGTTTGACGTACCCAGACGTCAGACGATCGAACCGTCCTCGTAGCACCAGCGCCAGCTCTCGCCCGGCTCGAAGCTGCGCATGACGCAGTGCCCGCTCTCCCGGGCGTGTCCCGTTCCGTGCCTGAGCGGTGACGAATCGCAGCAGCCGACGTGCCCGCAGGTCAGGCAGAGCCGCAGCTGCACGGGGTGCGCACCGGCGTCCCGGCACTCCAGGCAGGTGGCACTGAGCGGGGTCGGCTCGGGGCGGGGCAATTCGGATACGTGCGGGCACTCACTCATGATGGCCAGGTTACGACGGATGTGAGGACCGACCGATGGACGCATTGCCCCTGGTCGCACTGGTCGCGGCCAGTGCCGCGGTAGCCGGTGCCGCGCGGCGCACCCCCGTGCCCGCACCGCTGCTGCTGGTAGCCGTAGGACTCCTGGCCGCCTACCTGCCGGGTGTGCCCCCGTACACCCTCGACGCGCACATCGTGCTGCCGCTGCTGCTGCCGCCCCTGCTGTACACCGCCGCAGTGGACAGCTCCTACCTGGACCTGCGGGCCAACGCCCGGCCCGTCGCGCTGCTGTCGGTCGGCTACGTCCTCTTCGCGACGCTCGCGGTCGGCTGGCTCGCCTATCTCCTCGTACCCGACCTGCCGTTGCCCGCCGCGCTGGTGCTCGGCGCGGTCGTCGCCCCGCCCGACGCCGTGACCGCCGCCGCCATCGCCCGCAGGGTCGGCCTCCCCGCCCGGGTCACCACCATCCTCCAGGGCGAGTCCCTGGTGAACGACGCCACCGCGATCACCGCCTACAAGGTGGCCCTGGCGGCCGCCGTGGGCGCGGGGATGAGCTGGGGCGAGGGGGTGTGGGAGTTCCTGCTCGCCTCCGTCGGCGGCGTCCTGGTCGGCCTGCTGCTGATGGTCCCGCTGCACTGGCTGCGCACCCACCTCAAGGAGGCGCTGCTCCAGAACACCCTCTCCCTGCTGATCCCGTTCGTGGCGTACGCGGCGGCCGAGCGGGTGCACGCCTCCGGCGTGCTCGCCGTGGTCGTCGTCGCCCTGTACCTCGGACACCGTTCCTGGCAGGTCGACTTCGCCACCCGCCTCCAGGAGGCCGCCGTCTGGAAGATGGTGGCCTTCGTGCTGGAGTCCGCCGTCTTCGCCCTCATCGGGCTCCAGATGCCCTTCGTGCTGAAGGGGCTCGGCACCTATGCCGTGTGGGACGCCGTGCGCTACGCCGTCGCCGTGTTCGTCGCCGTCGTCGTGGTCCGCTTCCTCTGGGTCTACCCCGCCACCTACCTGCCCCGCCGGCTCTCCGCCCGCATCCGCGCCCGCGAACCGGATACCAACTGGACCTCCCCGCTGATCGTCGGCTGGGCCGGGATGCGCGGGGTCGTCTCGCTCGCCATCGCCTTCTCCATCCCGGCGACCATGGACGACGGCGAGCCCTTCCCGGCCCTGAACCTGGTGCTCTTCCTCACCTTCACCACCGTCATCGGGACCCTGGTCATCCAAGGACTCTCCCTGCCGCTGCTGGTCCGGCTGCTGAAGCTGCCGGGCCCCGACCCGCAGGCGCAGACCCTCGCCGAGGCGCAGGCCCAGAGCGAGGCGTCCACGGCGGCCGAACAACGGCTGGACGACCTGCTCTCGGACCAGCGCAACAGCCTCCCCGAACCCCTCGCGGACCGGCTGCGCACCGTCATGGAACGCCGCCGCAACGCCGTCTGGGAACGCCTCGGCGCCGCCAACCCGCTCACCGGCGAGTCCGCCGACGACACCTACCGCCGGCTGTCCCGCGACATGATCGAGGCCGAGCGCGAGGTGTTCGTACGCCTCCGCGACGACCGCCGCATCGACGACGAGATGCTGCGCACCCTGCTGCGCCGCCTCGACCTCGAAGAGGCCGCCGCCTACCGGGAGTCGGACGCCGAATGAACTCCGGCGGACGTCACGCCCCCGGATCCGGCTCCGGGCGCCCGGTGATCACCGCGGTCACCCGGGTGCCCGGGGCGAACGCGCCCTCCCCGGCCAGCGCGGTCAGCGCGAACAGCAGCTTCGCCACGTAGATCCGCTCGACCGGCAGCTGGTGCCGGTCCTCGAAGTCGTCGGCGAACGCGTGGAGTTCCGGTGTCGTACGGGCGTACCCGCCGAAGGTGAACCGGTCCTCCACCGACCACCGCCCGGCAGGGCCGCCGAAGGCCTCGCGCTGGAGGCCGCGCACCGCGTCGGTGAGGAAGCCGCCGCGCAGCACCGCGACGCCGAGGGCCCGCCGGCCGGGGCGCAGCCCTGCCGCCAGGCCCGCCAGAGTGCCCCCGGTGCCGCATGCCACTGCCGCGACCTCGGTGCGCCCCCGCAGCTCGCGCCCGAGCTCCGTACAGCCCTGTGCCGCCCGCGCGTTGCTGCCGCCCTCCGGAATGACCCGCACGTCCCCGAAGCGGTCCAGCAGCGCCGCCAGCACCCGCGGCTCGTCCTTGGCGCGGTACGTCCCCCGGTCCACGAAGTGCAGCCGCATCCCGTCGGCCGCGCACCGGGCCAGCGAGGGGTTCAGCGGCCGGCCGGCCAGCTCGTCGCCGCGTACGACCCCGATGGTCGCGAAGCCCAGCAGCCGTCCGGCGGCGGCGGTCGCCCGCAGATGGTTCGAGTACGCCCCGCCGAAGGTCAGCACCGGGCGTCCGTCGCCCGCCGCGAGATTGGGCGCCAGTTTGCGCCACTTGTTGCCCGGCAGGTCCGGGTGGATCAGGTCGTCCCGCTTGAGCAGCAGCGTCACCCCGTGCCGCCCGAACCGCTCGTCGGGCGCCTCCACCAGCGGGGAGGGCAGCCGCGGGCGGAGTGCGGACGCGGGGTCCGCGGCTGCGGGGTGCGGGCCGGAGGGGGCGGCGGGGACGGCGGGCGGATCGGTCGGGCTCATCCCCCCAGTGTCGCCGCCCCCACCGCCCGGATCTCAGTCCTGGGCGAGCCAGAGGTCCGGGCCGAACACCTCGTAGTGGATGTCCGCCGCCGGTACCCCCTTGGCCAGCAGCTGCGTACGCACGGCGCGCATGAAGGGCAGTGGGCCGCAGAGGTAGGCACGGGTGCCGGGGGCGACGGTCAGCCCGCTCAGATCGACCAGTCCGGTGCGCTCGGCGGGGTGGCCGGCCTCGGGGTGCTCGTACCAGAAGTGGGCGGCGCCGTTCTTGAGCCCGGCGGTCAGCCGTGCGTGGTCGGCCCGCAGCGCGTGGTCGGCGGGGGAGCGGTCGCCGTGCACCACCGTGACCGGGGCGTCGTGGCCGGTGGCCGCGAGGTGCTCCAGGAACGACAGCATCGGGGTGCAGCCGATCCCCGCCGAGGCGAGCAGCAGCGGGGCGGCCGGCTCCGTGCCGGCGGCCGCGCCGAGCGTCAGGTCGCCGTACGGCAGCGAGACGCGCAGCCGGTCGCCGGGACGGACGTGCGCGTGCAGGTGCGCGGAGACCTCGCCGTCCGGCCCGTCGCCGCCGTGCACCCGCTTGACGGTGATCGAGCGCGACGCGGCACCCGGGGCGCCGGAGAGGCTGTACTGGCGTATCTGGTGCGCGCCGTCCGGGAGTTCCACCTGTACGGAGACGTACTGGCCGGGCCGGAACGCGGGGGCCGGGGTGCCGTCGGCGGGGCGGAGCGTGAAGGTGGTGACGTCGGCGGTCTCCTCCGTGCGCCCGGCCACCTCCCACTCCTGCCAGACCTGGCCGGCGGCGACGCCGCGTTCCGCGTAGAGCCGGTCCTCGATGGCGATCAGGGCGTTGGCCATCAGCCAGTAGACCTCGTCCCAGGCGGCGGCGACCTCCGGGGTGACCGCGTCGCCCAGTACCTCCGCGATGGCGGCGAAGAGGTGCGTGTGCACCACCTCGTACTGCCCGGCCGTGACGCCGAGTGAGGCGTGCTTGTGGGCGATCCGGCTCAGCATCACGTCGGGGCGGGTGTCCGGGTTTTCGACCAGCATCGTCGCGAAGGCGGCGACCGAGCCCGCGAGGGCGCGCTGCTGGGTGGCGGCGGCCTGGTTGCCCCGGTTGAAGAAGTCCCGCAGCAGTTCGGGGTGTGCGGCGAAGAGCTTCTGGTAGAAGAGACCGGCGATGTCCCCGATGGCGGCCCCGACGGCGGGGAGGGTGGCGCGGACGGTGGCGGTCGACTGCTCGGAGAGCATCGGGACTCCTCGGATGTTGAATTGGTATGCGAGATGCGTATTTATTGGTACGGGCGGGACTTTCGCAACGCGCTTTGAAGCGTGTTGCGAAAGTCCCGTCTGTCCGGCGACGCCCGGCACGCACGCTTCGGGGTGCGCACCCGGCCGGGGCTGTGCGGTCCGCGCCGGTTCAGCCGGTGTCCGGGGGGCCGGTGCCGAGACCGATGAGCAGCGGCCCGGTGGGCGAGGCGACGAGCTCGGTGACGGTGAGGGGGTCGAGCTCCGCGAAGAACGCCTCCTGGGCCCGGCGCAGGGCGCCGCGCAGCCGGCAGGCGGCGAGCAGCGGGCAGGGGGTGTCCCCCTCGCACTCCACCACGTCGCCCTCGCCTTCGAGTTCGCGGACGAGCCCGCCGATCGAGGCGGTGCGGCCCGCTCCGGTGAGGGCGAGCCCGCCGCCGCGTCCCCGGCGCGCTTCGACCAGGCCGAGGTGCTGGAGCCGGGCGACCACCTTGGCCGTGTGGGTGTAGGGCACCCGCATGACCGACGCCACCTCACGGGTGGTCGGCGGTTCGCCGTTCTCCATGACGGCGAGGCGCATCAGCACCCGCAACGCCACGTCGGTGAATCTCGTCAGCCGCATGAGAGCACCCTATTTAATTGGTATCTCACATGCAAGTTATCGGCCTCGACGGGCGTCGCGGGACCGTGCTTGCCCCGCCCTCACCCCTTTTAGTCGCACTCTTTTGTGTAATGGCGTAGCGACACTCCGTGCTGAAAGGCTTCTTCACGCAGCTCAGCCCATGATCGAGAGGACCCGTCAGATGTCCGTTGGTGAAGAGGTTCGCGACACGCAGGGCACGCCGCAGCAGAGTCTCGGCACTGCCGCTGCGAGGAACCTCGCGACGACCACCAAGTCCGCGCCGCAGATGCAGGAGATCACCTCCCGGTGGTTGCTGAAGATGCTGCCGTGGGTGCAGGTACAGGGCGGCACGTACCGGGTGAACCGTCGGCTCAGCTACTCGGTGGGAGACGGCCGGGTGACCTTCGTGCAGACCGGCGACCGGGTCGCGGTCATCCCCGCCGAGCTCGGTGAACTGCCCGCGCTCCGCGACTACGCGGACGAGGAGGCGCTCGCCGAACTGGCCCGGCGCTGTGAACAGCGCGACGTGGCCGCGGGGGAGGTCATCGCCGCTTCGGGGGACGCGGCCGACCGGGTCTACCTGCTGGCCCACGGCCGGGTGGAGAAGATCGGCACGGGCCCCTACGGCGACGAGACGGTGCTCGGAGTCCTCGCGGACGGCTCGTACTTCGGAGACCACTCCCTGGTGGAGGGCGACGCCCAGTGGGAGTTCACCACCCGCGCGGCCACCGCCTGCACCCTGCTGACGCTGAGCCGTGCCGACGTACTCAACCTCGCCGAGCGGGTGGGTACCCTCCGCGACCACCTCGCCGGGCTGCTCGCCATCCCGCAGCAGCGGACGAACAAGTACGGCGAGGCGGCGATCGACCTCTCCGCCGGCCACGTCGGCGAAGCCGTCGTCCCGCACACCTTCGTGGACTACGACGCGTCGCCCCGCGAGTACGAACTCAGCGTCGCCCAGACCGTACTGAAGGTGCACAGCCGCGTCGCGGACCTGTACAACCAACCGATGAACCAGACCGAGCAGCAGTTGCGGCTCACGGTCGAGGCGCTCCGCGAGCGCCAGGAGCACGAGCTGATCAACAACCGGGAGTTCGGCCTCCTCAACAACTGCGACTACGGCCAGCGGCTCCAGCCCCACGCCGGGGTGCCCAGCCCCGACGACATGGACGAACTCCTCTCCCGGCGGCGCGGATCGAAGCTCTTCCTCGCCCACCCGCGCGCCATCGCCGCCTTCGGCCGCGAGTGCAACCGGCTCGGACTGGTCCCGGAGAGCGTGGACGTCGGCGGACAGCACGTGCCCGCCTGGCGCGGGGTGCCCATCTTCCCGTCGAACAAGATCCCGATCACCGAGGCCCGCACCACCTCGATCATCTGCATGAGGACCGGCGAGTCCGAGCAGGGCGTCATCGGCCTCCAGCAGACCGGCATCCCGGACGAGATCGAGCCGAGCCTCTCCGTCCGCTTCATGGGCATCGACGAGCAGGCGATCATCTCGTACCTGGTCACGGCCTACTACTCCGCGGCCGTCCTCGTCCCGGACGCCCTCGGGGTCCTGGAGAACGTCGAGGTCAGCCGCTGGCACTGAGGGCGGTCCCGCAGGGCGTGCTGCGCCCTCACGGGGTGACCCAGGGACGGGCGACGGGCCCGGGGCGGGGGTACGGGGGCGGGCGC
>NZ_JBHWZJ010000311.1:0-8131 GCF_042728415.1 Streptomyces sp. NPDC060198
GCCCCGATGCGTCCAGTATCGGGGCGACCCTCCGCCGTGCGATCGCACGTACCGGACGTCGCCGGACCCGCCCTCCGGGCGGACGGCGCTTCTTCCGTAACACGCTTTAAGCTGGACGGTGGCCGGAAAGGGGTCCGGTGGCGAGGGGGGAAGCCGTGGAGAGAGACCGTTTCCTGGGTCCGCTGCGCCGCATCGGCCTGACCTTGAGTCCCGGCCGCCTGCCCCGGCCGAACACCCCCGCGGAACACGCAACGGCGGACGGTGGAGCCCGGGGCCGCTCCCGTTCCCAGGACCGGGAGCGGGAACGGCTGGTCCGGGCGGAGTGGGAGGCCCTCCGGGCCCGGCTGGCGCCGGCCGTGGCGGAACACGTGGCGCGGGTGGGGGAACTGCTCGCGGACCCGCGCCTGGAGTTCACGCCCGACTCCGGGCGGAGCGCGGTGAGGCGGGACTACCTGTCCGCCACCGACGCCTACCAGGCGGCGGGCAAACTCCTGGACGAGGCGACGGACCTGCCCGACCTCGCTGCCGCGGTGGTCCTCGCTGACCGTGCGGTGGAACTGTTCGCCGCCGCGCGGGCCCGGCACCTGGGGCAGCGCCCTCCCGCGCAACGGCCGCGCTGCTACTACAACCCGCTGCACGGGCCGGCCGTCGAACCGCCCCGGGAACAGCGGGTCCGCAAGGGACGGCGGGTCGTCGCGCGGGAGGCCGCCGCGTCCCGCCGCCCCGCCTGTGAGACCTGCCGGCGCGCCCTGCTGGCGGGGGAGCCCCCCGACGTACTGCCCGCCCTGTGGACGGCCCGGGACGAGCGCGGCCGGCCCCTGACCCTGCTGGTCCCCTACTACGCGCTGCCCCGGCAGGCGTCCATCTGGGCGGGAACGGCCTGCGGTTCGTACGATCCCGAGGCGTCCGGCAGAGTCCTGCGCGGTGAGCACCGGAACCGCCCCGCCGACTGACCCCCGGGCGAGCGCGTCCGCCCCCGCCGGTGAGCCCGCCGTCGGTGAGCAGGTCCGTCCGTCGAGCACGCCCGCCCGGTGGGCACGGGGAACGGGCCCGGTCTACTTCGTGGTGCGCTTGGTGTTCGCCGTCTTGCGCGCCGGGGCACGCTTCGCCGCGCCGGTGCTGCGCGCGGCCTGCTTCTCGGTGGTCGTGCCGCCGGTGCGCAGAGTGCCGGAGCCGGTCTCCAGATGGGCGCGGACGAACCACTGGAACTGCTCCAGCCCGCGCAGATGCTCGATGAGAAGGTCCTCGGTCACCGGGTCGATGGCACCCACCCGTTCCACCGCCTTGCGGTGGCTCTCGATGATGCCGGTGTAGACGAGGTCCAGGGCGCCGAGGTGGGCGATCGCGTCGGCCCTGCCGATGCTGTAGTCGTCCCAGGTGCGCTCGGCCACGATGGCGCCCGGCGTCCCCTGCGGCTCGCCGCCGAGGGCGGAGATGCGCTCGGCCGCCGAGTCGGCCATCTCCCGTACGGCGAGGGTCTGCGGGTCGAGCATCTCGTGGACCGCGATGAAGTGCGGGCCCACCACGTTCCAGTGAATGTGCTTGAGGGTGAGGGCCAGGTCGTTGAGCGCGTGCAGGCGCAGTGTGAGCGCGTCGATCACCTCGGCCCCCTCCTTGGTGGAGAGGCCGGGGACGGTGTACTGGGGGGACCGGGTCTTGGGGGGCAATGTCACTCCTGGATCGTGGGACGGTCTACGTCCTGACGCCTGCCCCCTTCCGCCCGCTTCCCACGCGCGTGACGCCGGGTTGCCACTGGACTGGGTCCCGAAGGAGGTATCGGTCGGCCCACCGCCCCGCGCCGACCAGCGGTGGGGGCGGAGAGCCGGACGGACAGGTCTCAGTCGCCGGGCCGGCCGGCGTACGTCCCTCAACGACGGCGGGCGGACCAGCCGGAGCCGATCCCCGCGACGTGCAGGGCGAGGGCGAGCAGGCCGAGCAGCATGACGTTGCCGGACGAGAAGACGTCGTTCGTGGTGAGGTCCGCGGCGTTGATCAGGAAGGAGATGAAGAACAGGACCGCTGCGACGATGGCGAGCATGGAGGGGTTCCTCTCGGGTGGGGACGGTCCCGGAGGCTGTCCCGGGGCCGGATCCGCGAAATCCCGCCGTAGCCGTACGGGACACGACCTCTAGTGCCCCCGAACACCGCGCTCAGACCGGCCACTTCACCTCCCGGGTCGCGAGGGGGCGGCCGGGCCGCTTCCGGCCGGACGGCGGAGGGCAAGGATCCGGCGGCCCCGTCCCGCACCCGGACACCGCCCAGGACCCGGCCGCCCTGCCCGCCGCGCGCAGCAGGCCGCGTACCGCCGGTCGGTGCGAGGGGGGAACCTCGTGCAGTACGTTCGCCTGGTGACCGATTTCTACTGGTTCGGTAGTCAATGAGTGATTCTTCCCTGGTGCTGCTGGTGCTGGCGGCCGTGATCGTGCTGTTCTCGCTGAACCGCCTGCCCGTCGAAGCGGTCGCCCTCGGCTCCGCGCTGGCCCTCGTGGCCATCGGAGTGCTGACGCCCGCCCAGATCTTCAGCGGCTTCGGCGACCCGGTGGTGGGTTTCGTGGCGGCCCTGTTCGTGGTGAGCGCGGGTCTCGAAGTGACCGGGGTGACGGCCAGGGCGGGACAGCTCCTCGCGGCCCGCACCGGGAGGAGCCGCTGGCGGCTGGTCGCGCTGACCCTGGTCTCCGTCGCCGCCCTGTCGGCGCTGATCACCATGAACGGGGCGGTCGCCGCGCTGCTCCCGGTCGTCGTGATGCTGGCGGTCCGTGTCGGTATGCCGCCGTCCAAACTCGTGATGCCGCTGGCGTTCGCCGCGCACGCCGGGTCGATGCTGGTGCTGACCGGGACTCCGATCAACGTGCTGGTCTCCGACGCCGCTAAGGAGGTGACCGGCCGGGGCTTCGGTTTCTTCTCCTTCCTCTGGGTGGGCGTCCCGCTGGTCGCAGGAACGGTCGCGGCGGCCGTCTTCCTCGGTGACCGGCTCTTGCCCTCCCGCAGTCCCGCGGCGCTCCCGCCGGACCTGAGCAACCACACCCTCACCCTGGTTGCGCACTACGGACTCGCCGACGACCTCGGCGGCCTGGTGGTGTCCCCGCGGTCGTCGTGCCTGGGGGCGACCTTTCCCTCCCTCGACACGGGGGAGGGCGAACTCGTCGTGCTCGGGGCGCTGCGCGCGGACTCGGACGACCACGAGCTGCGCAGCACCGACGCCCTCGCCGTCGGGGACCAGGTCGTGGTGCGCGGCACGCCCGAGGAGCTGAACACCTTCGCGGAGATCCACGGCCTGATCCCGCAACGGGCCCGGCTGGGTGAGCAGCGGGCCGGTGCGCTCGTCAACCGGGAGGTCGGGCTCGCGGAGGTGCTGATCTCGCCGCGCTCGGCGCTGGTCGGCGCCCGGGTCTTCCCCGGACTGCTGACGGAGGCCCGGGACATCGTGGTACTCGCCGTGCACCGGGACGGACAGAACGCCGACCCCGGCACCGTCACGCTGCGTGCGGGCGACACCCTTCTGCTGCACGGGTCCTGGCCCGCGCTCAGCGGCACCGCGGCGGTCTACGCCGACGATCTGCTGCTGGTCGACTCCCCGGCGGCGGTCCGGCGCCAGAACACTCCCGTGGGACCTGCCGGACGACGCGCTCTCGCCGTGATGACCGCGATGGTGATCCTGCTCGCCTCCGGGCTGGTCTCCCCGGCCGTCGCCGCCCTGATCGCGGCCGTGGCGATGATCCTCCTCAAGGTCGTCTCGGTGCACGAGGCGTACGGGGGAGTGTCCTGGCCGACCGTGGTGATGGTCGGAGCGATGTTCCCGCTCTCCACCGCGATCATGAACTCGGGCGCCGCGGACTCCGTCGCCCGTCTCATCGTGGACACCGCCGGCAGCAGCCGGTACGCCTTGCTGGCGGGCCTCTTCCTCGTCACGGTCGTGCTCGGGCAGTTCGTCAGCAACACCGCCACCGCGCTGATCGTCATTCCCATCGCGACCGTCGCCGCCCAGGAGGTCGGGGTCTCCGTGCTCCCCGTCCTCATGGTGGTCGCGGTGGCCGCCGCCGCCGCGATGCTCACTCCGGTGGCCACGGCCGCCAACCTCATGGTGTACGAGCCCGGGGGGTACCGGTTCGGCGACTACTGGCGCTTCGGCCTGCCGATCGTCCTCTGGTTCCTGGTCGTGGCGCTGACGGTGGTCCCCCGGGTCTGGCCGCTGTGAGGCCGGCCCCGGCGCGGGCCGGCGACGGGCGGGGTGACGTCTGCCCGTCCGCTCCCGTCACCCTCGGGCGGAGTCCTGCCCGGCCTCCGCGGCCGACACCTGGTGCAGAGTGCGCCCGGTCCGGGCGGAACGCGCGTGGTACGGGTCGGGCGTGCCCGGCCGGTCACGTACCGCCTGCTCGTCCTTGGCCTTGATCAGCAGCCATGCCTCCTGCCCGCGCGCGTCCTCCTGGCCCGTCCGGAACCTGATCAGCGCGAACTCGCCCCGAAGCTTCTCCCCGACGAGCCGGAAGGTGGCGTGGCCGCGCTCCAGGGACTCCGCGAAAGGCACCCGGACCCCGTGCTCGTCGTGGCCGAGCGGCACATAGGTGCCCTGGTCCCAGACGATGACGGTGCCGCTGCCGTACTCACCCGGCGGAATCACCCCTTCGAACTCGCGGTACTCCAGCGCGTGGTCCTCGGTGGGGACCGCCAGCCGCCGGTCGCTGGGGTTGTCCGAAGGGCCCTGTGGCACCGCCCAGGACCGCAGGACGCCGTCGACCTCCAGCCGGAAGTCGAAGTGCATGCGCCGTGCCGCGTGAATCTGCACGACGAAGCGCGGCAGTGGCGTCGCGGATTCGTCCTGCATGCCGGGCTCCCTCCGTCATCGCCCCGTCCTGAGGATCGAGCTGGGCGGGCCGTTCCGCCCCACCCTCCACTGTGCCGCCCCGCCCCGACGGCCGCATGGCGGGCGGGACCCCCGCCCCGGAACGGGCCCGGGGGCGGCGCAATAACATGATCTCCATGGAACAGCGCACTCTCGGCAGGACCGGCCGTGACGTATCGGTCGTCGGACAGGGAACATGGCAGCTCGGAGGGGACTGGGGCGAGGTACGCGAGCAGGACGCGTTCGAGGTACTCGACGCGGCGGTCGGGTCGGGTGTCACGTTCTTCGACACCGCCGACGTCTACGGCGACGGCCGCAGCGAACAGCTCATCGGCCGCTACCTGAAGGACCGGCCGGACGCCGGTGTCTTCGTCGCCACCAAGATGGGCCGCCGCGAGGCCCAGGTCCCGGACAACTACGTCCTGGACAACTTCCGTGCGTGGAACGACCGTTCGCGGGCGAACCTCGGCGTCGACACGCTGGACCTGGTCCAGCTCCACTGCCCGCCCACCAGCGTCTACTCGACCGACGCCGTCTTCGACGCGCTCGACACCCTCGTCGCCGAGCAGCGCGTCGCCGCCTACGGGGTCAGCGTCGAGACCTGCGAGGAGGCGCTCACCGCGATCGCCCGCCCCGGCGTGGCGAGCGTCCAGATCATCCTCAACCCGTTCCGGCTGAAGCCGCTGGAGAAGGTCCTCCCGGCCGCCCTCGCCGCCGGAGTGGGCATCATCGCCCGGGTCCCGCTCGCCTCCGGTCTGCTCTCCGGCCGCTACACGGCCGAGACCGTCTTCGCCCCGGAGGACCACCGGACCTTCAACCGTCACGGCGAGGCGTTCGACCAGGGCGAGACCTTCTCCGGCATCGACTACGCGACCGGCGTCGAGACCGCCGCCGAGTTCTCCGGATTCGCACCCGCGGGCGCCACTCCCGCCCAGACGGCGCTGCGCTGGGTCATCCAGCAGCCCGGCGTCACCAGCGTCATCCCCGGAGCGCGGTCCGTGGACCAGGCCCGTGCCAACGCCGCCGCTGCCGCGCTCTCGCCGCTGCCGCAGCCGACCCTGGACGCGGTGCGCGACCTGTACGACCGCCGCGTCCGCGCGGGTGTGCACGACCGCTGGTGACCACGCGGTACGGCGACGGGGCCGGGGCGACCGCTCAGTCGTCGTCCCCGCCGTCGTCCCCGTCCTCGCCGCCCGAGTCGCGCTGCCCGGTGCCCTGGGCGTCGGACGCGGCGGGGGCGGGGGAGCCCTCGCCCTGAGGGGTCACGACACCCTGCGACGCGCCGGTGCCCGGGGTCACCGCCGAACCGGAGTCGGGGGCGAAGATCACCGTGCCCAAGTAGACGGCCACCACGAACGCGATCGAGCCCGCCACCGCGCTCGCCACCCGTGGGCGCCGCCGGATTGCCTCGCTCGCGGCGAGGCGGCGGCCGCCGGATTTCGCGGCACCCCGGCCCGCCGCGCGACTGCCGGAGCGGCTCCCCGCCCGCGGCGCCGCGCGGTTCACCGGCGGCGCGGCCCGGCGCCGCCCCCCGGACTGCCCGGTCCGGTGCCCCGCCCCGGGCGCATCCCCGGAAGTCACCGTGGGCGCGGTGGAGCGCGAGCCGGCCCCGGCCGCTCCCGCCGGACCGCCGTTCCCGCGCCAGGCCGCGGTACGGAACCAGTCGGCCGCTTCCTGCGCGGTCGGCCGCTCCTCGGGCTTCTTGGCGAGCAGCCCCAGCAGATACGTGTCGAAGGCCGGCGAGATGTCGACCCCCTGGTCCCGCAGGGGCACCGGAGGCGTGTCGACATGCTGATAAAGCGTGGCGGCGGCGGTGTCCGAGCGGAACGGCGGGCGGCCCAGCAGCAGGTGGTAGATGACGCAGCCCAGCGAGTACATGTCGGAGTCCGCGCCCGCCGTCCGGCCGAGCGCGCGCTCCGGTGCCAGATACAAGCTCGTCCCGACGATCTGACCGGCCGTCGTCAGCGCCGTCGAAGGATCGTCGACGAACTGGGCTATCCCGAAGTCGCCGATCTTCACGGAGCCTTCGGCGTCCAGCATGAGGTTGCCCGGCTTGATGTCCCGGTGCACCACACCCTGGCGGTGCGCGGCGGCGAGCCCGGCCGCGGCGTCGCCCGCGATCCGCGCGACCTGCTCCGGGTGGACACTCTCCTGCGCGGTCAGCAGATCGCCGAGGCTGCGCCCCTCGACCAGCTCCATCACGAGGTAGAGGCGGTCCTCCCACGTGCCGAAGTCGAAGACCGCGACCAGGTGCGGGTGGCTCAGCCGGGCGGCCGTCTGCGCCTCCAGCCGGAACCGTGCGGTGGAAGAGGAGTCGGCCCGGTCCCCCAGCAGCAGCTTGACGGCGACGGCGCGGCCGAGGACCTCGTCCGTCGCCCGCCACACCTCGCCCATGCCACCACGCCCGATGGGGGACACCAACCGGTACCGATCAGCTACCAGCACCTGTACACCTATCTCGAATTGTGGCCCGTTGCGTCAGCCGGGGCGACGCACGGGTCGTGCTCACGAGGAGCGGGACGGGGCGGGGCTCGCGGCGATGATCAGGATATCTGTCCGGTGGACTCGATGTTACGGCCGGTCAGTTCCGGTACGCCTCGGCTCTTCCCGGTCGCGACCGGAACCGGGGAGAGCGCCCCCCCTGACGGTGCGTTCGGCGGCAAGTGCCCGGCGGGCGGCGCGGTCCGGCGGCAGGGCTCCCCCAGGGCCCCGGCGGTCAGGCGCTCAGCCTCGTGCGGGAACCGTCCGTCCCAGCGCCTCCACCAGCGGCAGCACCCGGTGCGGCACCCGCTCGCGCAGTGCCACCTCGGTGCGGGTCCGCACCACGCCCGGCAGCTGGATGAGCCGCTGGATCACGTCTTCCAGATGGCCGTTGTCCCGCGCCACGACCCGGGTCAGCAGATCCCCGCCGCCGGTGGTCGAGAACGCCTCGATGATCTCCGGAACCTCCGCCAGCGCGTCCCCGACCTCGTCCAGGTGTCCCTGAGTGACCTCCAGGTGGACGAAGGCGAGCACCGGATGCCCCAGAGCGGCGGGGGAGAGGACCGGGCCGGTACCGGTGATCACGCCGTCCCGTTCCAGCCGGTCCATCCGGGCCTGGAGCGTGCCCCGGGCCACCCCCAGGATGCGGGCGTGCTCCCTGGCGCTGGTACGCGGCTGCTCGATGAGGAGCCGCAGGATACGGGTGTCGAGAGCGTCCACCGCCATGGTGCGCCTTCCTCTTCCGGGGATACGTGGGGGTGCTCCGAGCCTATCCCGGTCCCCCTGGACCCGACGGCCCGGGAAAGCCGC
>NZ_JBHWZJ010000312.1:0-8128 GCF_042728415.1 Streptomyces sp. NPDC060198
CTTCATCTGCTCGGACGTCTCCCGGCGGGCCCGCTCGTGCAGCTCCTCGACCTCGGCCTCCGTCCGGGTGCGGTGTGGACAGCCATCAGTCGGCCAACCTTCCTGTTACTTCCAGCCCTTGAGGAGCTTGCGGTAAGCGTCGCCGCTGTCCTTCGCGGCCTTCTCCGGGGTGGTCTGGCCGGTGAGGACCTCGGTGTACTGGGTGACCAGCGGGGCGAAGAGGCTGCCGCCCTCGGGGATCCACGGACGCTCGACCGAGGTCTCGACGACCGGCTTGAAGAAGTTCACGATCTCGCTGTCGACGGCTTCCTTGCGGGCGTACGCCGAGGTGCGGGTCGGGAGGAGGTTCAGCTCACCGGCGGCCGTGGCCTGGGCGTCCACCGACGTCATGTAGTCGACGAAGGCGTAGGAGGCGTCGAGGTTCTTCGAACCCGCGTACACGGCCAGGTTGTGACCGCCCTGCGGGGCGCCCTGGGCGGCGGAGCCGGCCGGGACGTTGGTGATGCCGAGGTTGGCGGCGTCCTTGAACTGGTCGCCGGTCAGCGTGTCGGCCACGGCCCACGGGCCGTTGATCATCATGGCGACGTCGCCGGACTTGAACGACTGCATCATGTTCTCCCAGCCGTCCGTGGCGTCCGTCTTCGCGGCACCGGAGTCGACCAGGTCCTTGACGACCTTGAACGCCTTGACAGCCTCGGGGCTGTCGATCTTGACGGTCTTGGAGTCGGCGTCGACCAGGTCGCCGCCCTCGCCGTACAGGAAGGAGAGGAAGTAGTACGCGTCGTCGCCACGGAGGTAGAGGCCGGTCTTGCCGGTCTTCTTCTTGATGGCGGCGGAGGCGGTCTTCAGCTCGGCGACCGTGGTCGGGACCTCGACACCGGCCTTGGCGAACATCGCCTTGTTGTAGAAGATGCCCATCGAGTCGATGACCTGCGGCACGGCGTACGTCTTGCCGTCGTACTTGGTCGACGCGACGGCCTGCGGGAGGAAGTCGTCCTGGTCCTTGAGGGCCGGGGTTCCGTCGAGCGGGGCGAGGTAGCCGAGGTTCGCGAAGTCCGGGGTCCAGGCGACCTCGGAGCGGATCACGTCAGGAGCGCCGGCTCCGGCCTGGGCCGCGTTCTTGAACTTGTTCTGCGCGTCACCGAAGGGCACGTTGACGTACTTGACGTCGACCTTGGGGTGCAGCTTCTCGAAGCCCTCGGCGATCTTCTTGAAGACCTTGTCCTCACTGCCGACGCTGGAGGTGTCCCACCAGGTGACCGTGCCGGAGAGCTCGCCCGAGCTCTTGCTGCCGCTGCTGTCGGACTTGTCGTCGCTTCCGCACGCGGTCGCCGCGAGCGCCAGGGTCGCGACCAGGACGGTGGCCGTTATGCCACGTCGCATGTGAACTCCTTCAACTGCCGTACCGCTCCGTCGCGGCGCCGGGTCGTCCAGGAACGTAACAAGGATGAAAGAAGTCCGAAAGAGCTTGCGGAACTTTTCTGCAAGATGCGGCGATCGTTACATGCGCGTGTCCTCAAGGTTGCCGTCGTGATGCTTGACGCGGGGTGCATACCCCTGCTGTCCCAGGTCATACACGGGATCCGGTTGATGTGACCATCCGACTGCAAGGTGCGCAGAGGTGTCCGCAAGACCTTGCAAGATGTTGCCGAGGCCGCTCCGGCGTGACGCCGGGGCCGGGGACGGAAGAGGCCCGAGCGGCTGAAACCCGGGCCCTGTGGGCAATCCGGGGGGCGCCCGGTACAGTCCCCTTTCATGACCGCACGGCTTGCCGATATCGCAACTCAGGCGGGGGTCAGCGAAGCGACGGTCAGCCGGGTCCTGAACGGCAAACCCGGTGTAGCGGCGGCCACCCGTGAATCCGTCCTCGCGGCACTCGACGTCCTCGGGTACGAACGCCCCGTACGCCTGCGCCGGCGCAGCGCCGGACTGGTCGGCCTGATCACGCCCGAGCTGGAGAACCCGATCTTCCCGGCGCTGGCCCAGGTGATCGGCCAGGCGCTGACCCGGCAGGGGTACACCCCGGTGCTGGCGACCCAGACGCCCGGCGGCTCCACCGAGGACGAGCTGACCGAGATGCTGGTCGACCGCGGCGTCTCCGGCATCATCTTCGTCTCCGGGCTGCACGCGGACACTTCGGCGGACATGGGCCGTTACGAGCAGTTGCGGGCGCAGGGCGTCCCGTTCGTCCTCGTCAACGGCTTCTCCGCGAAGGTCCAGGCGCCGTTCATCTCACCGGACGACCGTGCGGCGATGCGGCTGGCGGTGACGCATCTGGTGTCGCTCGGCCACACCCGGATCGGCCTCGCGGTCGGCCCCAAGCGCTTCGTGCCGGTGCTCCGCAAGATCGAGGGCTTCCACGCGACGATGGGCGAGCAGCTCGGTCTGGGCGAGGAGCAGGTGGAGGAGCTGATCCAGCACTCCCTGTACACGCTGGAGGGCGGCCAGGCGGCGACCACGGCTTTGATGGAGCGCGGGTGCACCGCGGTGGTCTGCGCGAGCGACATGATGGCGCTGGGCGCGATCCGGGCGGCCCGCCGGCTGTCACGGCAGGTGCCGCGCGATCTCTCGGTGGTCGGTTACGACGATTCGCCGCTCATAGCTTTCACGGACCCGCCGCTCACGACCATCCGGCAGCCGGTGACCGCCATGGGGCAGGCCGCCGTACGCACGTTGCTGGAGGAGATCGGCGGTACGCCCGCCCCGCACAGCGAGTTCGTCTTCATGCCCGAGCTCGTCGTCCGCGGTTCGACCGCGGCGGGGCCCGGCCCCTCCTGATGATGGCATCCTCCTCCGCAGGGTGCAGGACGTGCGACCGGAACCCGACCGGAGGATGATCGGGCGGTGGGGGACGTATCTGGCAGACTCTGTGCCCATGGGTGATTCTCAGGTGAGTACACAGGAAGGCCCGTCGGTGGCCTGTCCGTCACCCACCAAGGACAAGACGGACAGCACAGGCGATCGGGGCCGAAAAGGACTGACGGCGCGACTGCGTGGGACGCGGTCACCGCGCCGCCCACGTCTGTGGTTCGAAGTCCTTCTGATCGGGGTCAGTTACTGGCTCTACTCGCTGGTGCGCAACGCCGTCCCGGAACAGCGGACGGCCGCACTGCGGAACGCCGACTGGGTCTGGTCCTTCGAGAACACTCTCGGTGCGGGCTTCGAACACAGCGTCAACCACGCGGTGAACTCGGTGACATGGCTCATCGTGTCGATGAACTACTACTACGCGACGCTGCACTTCATCGTGACCATCGGGGTGCTGGTGTGGCTGTTCCGCAGTCACCCGGGCCGTTACGCGGCGGCCAGACTGGTCCTCTTCGCGACCACGGGCGTCGCCCTGCTCGGCTACTATCTCGTCCCGCTGGCGCCACCCAGGCTCATGACCGGCGGCCATTTCGTCGACACGGTGCTGGTGCACCACACCTGGGGCTCGATGGCCTCGGGCAACCTCAAGAACATGTCGAACCAGTACGCCGCGATGCCGTCGATGCACATCGGCTGGTCGCTCTGGTGCGGGCTGACGATCTTCGCGCTCGCCTCGGTGCCGTGGGCCCGGGTGCTGGGGCTGCTCTACCCGGTCGCCACCCTCGTGGTGATCGTGTCGACGGCCAACCACTTCTGGCTGGACGCGGTGGGCGGCGTGGTCTGCCTGGGCTTCGGCTTCGCCGTCGCGTACGTCGTGTACGGCACCCTCCCCCACCGCCTGGCCCGGCGGGTCGAGCCACCGCGCACACCCTTGCGGACCCGGCTCGTGGGGCTCGGTACGGCCCGGGGCGCGGGCGCCGCGGGCCGTACCGGGCGGCGGGCTCCGAACTCCTCGGACCGGAGTGTCCCCGCGCCCTCCGCGAGCCGTACACCCGCCGCGGAGACCCCGGGAGCGCCGGGGCGGCGCTGAGGCGGCGCCTCCGGGGCCTCCTGGGGGTGTCAGGGGCTCACGCCCCGTAGAACCGCTCGTCCACCACGGCGCGCGCCCGGCGCGTGATGCGCCGGTAGTCGTCGAGCATGGTCCCCGCGTTGCCGGGCTCGTAGCCGAGGTAACGGCCGACCGCGGCGAGCTCGCGGGGGCTGGACGGGAAGGTGTCTCCCGGGCGCCCGCGGACCAGCATCACGGCGTTGCGGACCCGGGTGGCCAGCACCCAGGCTTCGTCCAGCACGGCCGCGTCGCCGGCCGGGATCAGACCGGCCGACGAGGCCGCCGCCAGCGCCTCGCGGGTCCGGGTGGTGCGGAGCCCCGGCTCGGCCCAGCCGTGCTGCATCTGCATCAGCTGCACCGTCCACTCGACGTCGCTGAGGCCGCCCCGGCCGAGCTTGGTGTGGAGGGTGGGGTCGGCGCCGCGCGGCAGCCGTTCGGACTCCATCCGGGCCTTGAGGCGGCGGATCTCGCGCACCGCGTCGTCACCGAGCCCCTCCGCCGGGTAGCGGAACGGGTCGATGAGCTCGATGAAGTCGCGGCCGAGGTCCTCGTCGCCGGCCACCGGTTCGGCGCGCAGCAGGGCCTGGCTCTCCCAGACGAGCGACCAGCGCCGGTAGTACGCCTCGTACGACTTGAGGGAGCGGACCATGGGGCCGCTCTTGCCCTCGGGCCGCAGGTCGGCGTCGATCAGCAGCGGCGGGTCGGCGGTGGGCAGCTGGAGGAGCCTGCGCATCTCGGCGATCACCGTGTTGGCGGCGCGGGCGGCCTCCTCGTCGCTCACCCCCTCGCGCGGGGCGTGCACGAAGAGCACGTCGGCGTCGGAGCCGTAACCGAGCTCGTGGCCGCCGAAGCGGCCCATGCCGATGACCGCGAACCGGGTCGGCAGGGTGTCGCCCCACTGGGCGCGGACGGCGGCGCGCAGGGCGCCGGCCAGGGTCGCGGCGTTGAGGTCGGTGACGGCGGAGCCGATCCGGTCGACGAGGGCCCCGTGGTCGGGTTCGGCGGGGTTCTCCTCGGTGCCGTACGAGCCGATGAGGTCCGCCGCCGTCGTACGGAAGAGTTCGCGCCGGCGTACGCCGCGTACGACGGCGACCGCGGATTCCGCGTCGGGCGCCCGGCCCACGGCGGCCAGCACCTCCTGGTCCAGGTGCTCCCGGCTGCGCGGGGCGAGACCTCCCGGGTCGCCGAGGATGGCGACCGCCTCCGGGGCCCGCATCAGCAGGTCCGGGGCGAGCCGCCCGGCGGACAGCACCCGGGCGAGGTTCTCGGCCGCCGCGCCCTCGTCGCGCAGCAGCCGCAGGTACCAAGGGGTGCGGCCGAGCGCGTCGGAGACCTGGCGGAAACCGAGGAGGCCGGCGTCCGGGTCCGCGGAGTCGGCGAACCAGCCGAGCAGCACCGGGAGCAGCGTCCGCTGGATCGCGGCCTTGCGGGAGACTCCGGACGACAGGGCCTCCAGGTGCCGGAGCGCGGCGGCCGGATCGTCGTATCCGAGGGCTTCCAGCCGGGTGCCGGCCGCCTTCGCCGAGAGTCGGCTCTCGCCGGGCGCGAGCTGGGCCACGGCGTCCAGCAGCGGCCGGTAGAAGAGTTTCTCGTGCAGCTTGCGGACGACCGAGGCGTGCCGCTTCCACGCCCGGTTCAGCTCGGTCACCGGGTCGGTGCGCAGCCCCAGCGAACGGCCGAGCCGCCGCAGGTCGGCCTCGCCTTCGGGCACGAGGTGGGTGCGGCGCAGCCGGTAGAGCTGGATGCGGTGTTCCATGAGGCGCAGGAAGCGGTACGCGTCGTCGAGCTGGGCGGCGTCCGCGCGGCCCACGTAACCGCCCTCGGCGAGCGCCCGCAGCGCCTCCAGGGTGGTGCCGCTGTGCAGGGAGGCGTCGCTGCGGCCGTGCACCAGCTGGAGCAGCTGTACGGCGAACTCGACGTCGCGCAGTCCGCCGGGACCGAGCTTCAGCTCCCGGTCGACCCGGTCGGCGGGGATGTTGTCGATGACCCTGCGGCGCATCTTCTGTACGTCCGGGACGAAGTGCTCCCGGTCGGCGGCGTGCCACACCAGGGGGGCGACGGCGTCCACGTACGCGGCCCCGAGCTCCGGGTCGCCGGCGACCGGTCGGGCCTTGAGCAGCGCCTGGAACTCCCAGGTCTTGGCCCAGCGCTGGTAGTAGGCGAGGTGGGAGGAGAGGGTGCGCACCAGCGGGCCGTTGCGGCCTTCGGGGCGGAGGTTGGCGTCGACGGGCCAGATGGTGCCCTCGACGGTGGTGTCGGAGCAGATCCGCATCATGTGGGAGGCCAGCCGGCCGGCCGCCCGCAGGGCCGCCGTCTCGTTCTCGGCGGCGGCGCCCGCGTCGACGGGTTCACCGACGAAGATGACGTCGACGTCGGAGACGTAGTTCAGCTCGTGGCCGCCGCACTTGCCCATGGCGATGACGGCGAGCCGGCAGAGCGCCGCGTCCTCGGGGGCGGCGGTACGCGCGATGGCGAGGGCGGCCCGCAGGGTGGCCGTCGCGAGGTCGGCCAGTTCGGCGGCGGTCTGGGCGAGGTCGGTGGTGCCGCAGACGTCCCTGGCGGCTATGCCCAGCAGGCACCGGCGGTAGGCGACGCGCAGCGAGTCGGGGCCGGTGGCCTCGGCGAGGTGCCGTTCGAACTCCGGAACCCCGGGGTGCAGGTCGGCCGCCTCGTACGTGACCAGCTCTTTCCAGTCGTACGGGTGGCGGGAGAGGTGGTCGCCGAGGGCCTCGGAGGCGCCGAGGACACCGAGCAGCCGGTCCCGCAGCGGTTTCGCGGTCACCAGGGTGTCGAGCAGCAGCCGCTGCTCGTCCTCCGCCTGTGCCTCCACGATGCGTACGAGACCCCGCAAGGCCAGGTCCGGGTCGGCGGAGGCGCCGAGCGCCTCCACCAGGACCGGGTCCGACCGTACGGCCGTGAGCGCGGGCAGTTGCAGCAGCCGCTCCGCGCCCGAGGGGTCGGTGAAGCCGTGGCGCAGCAGCCGGCTGAACGTGCTGCTCCTGCGCCCCGGATTCGGTACCGGCACCGTCGTCATACCGTGCTCTCCTGCCCCGCGTACCCCGCGTGTGGTGGGGGTTCGAGCGTAGCCCCGTGCCGGGGAGTTCGTCCCGGGGGCGGGGGGCCGGCGGCCGTCACCGTCACGGTCACCGGGGCTTGGTGCCGATGACGACGGTGGCCCAGAGCTCGTCGGAGGTCGCGGTCCGTGCGTCGAGGCCGCCGCCCTGGACGGTGGCGAGCGCGCGGTCCGCCTGGCGTTCGCTGGTCTCCATCAGCAGGCTGCCGCCCGGCGCGAGCCACTCGGGGGCGGCGGCGACCACCCGGCGCATCACGTCGAGCCCGTCGTCGCCCCCGTCGAGGGCGACGCGGGGTTCGTGGTCGCGGGCCTCGGCGGGGAGGAGGGGTACGTCGCCGGTGGGTACGTACGGCACGTTGGCGAGGAGTACGTCGATCCGGCCGCGCAGCCGGGTCGGCAGCGCGGCGAAGAGGTCTCCCTCGTGGACCTTGCCCACACCGTCGAGGTTGCGCCGGGCGCAGCGTACGGCCGCCGGTTCGACGTCGCAGGCGTGCAGTTCCACCGGTCCGAGGACCCGGGCGAGCGCGGCGCCGAGGGCTCCGGAGCCGCAGCAGAGGTCGACGACGACGGGGGTGCGCGGGGTGCCGTTCCCCGGGACCCCGACGGTCGCGGCGGCCTGGTCGACGAGGAACTCGCTGCGGCGGCGGGGCACGAAGACCCCGGGGTCCACGGCGACCCGCAGGCCGTGGAACCCGGCCCAGCCCAGGACGTGTTCGAGGGGCTGCCCCTCGGCGCGGCGCCGGACCATGGCGGCGGTCTCGGCCGGGGAGGCGGCGGTGGAGAGGATCAGTTCCGCTTCGTCCTCGGCGAAGACACAGCCGGCGGTGCGGAGCGCGGTGACGATCGTGGAGCGGGTGAGCGGAGGGGGAAGAACCGACATGGCGGAGCCTTTCGGGAGCCGTTGGGCGCTCCGCGTTCGCTCACGTCCGGTGGACGTCGCGACCGTACGGGGTGAGCACCCAGCCTGACGCAGCGGTAATGGGGGCTCACCTCCTCGGTCCGGGTCCCCCGTGCGGGGACGCTCCCCCGTGCGGGGGTCCGGTCACAGTACAACAGGCGCGGCGGGGCCGGACGCGCCCGTGCCCGCACCGGAACGGGGTGCGGGCAGTCTCTAATACACATATGACGCAGCCGACCAT